>JACDAM010000014.1 GCA_013695435.1 Burkholderiales bacterium
TTTACCGGGATCGTTGGCAAAGCCGAGGCGCTCGGAGGATTCGCGATCGATCGCGATGACCATCACCTGCGCGGGCGCAGGCCTGGCACCCCTGATCAGGAACAGCCAGCGCAGCCCAAGCTCTTCCTCGAAATCGACGCCGAGCGGCGTCGCACTCAACAACACCCCAAGGAGGCCAGTCAGGACTCCGAGCTTGATGCCCTTGAATATTGCGCCATTGTCCCGCATGCCCGACGGATGCGTGTTTAAGAGTGCCTCGGCGCGATTCTAAAAGTCCGCATCCCGCGCCGTTCTCAAAACCGGTCCGGGAAAAAGCAGCGAAACTCTACGCGCGCGCCCGGTATTATCAAAAGGATGCCGTCCCGGCGAGCCGCGGGGGCTGCCCCGAGTCATCGTTTCCGGGGCATCCGGCCGCAAAGCGGCGGTCACCGCAGCGACCGCAGCCTGGCTTCGATTCTGTACTCTGAGCGCCTTGAAAATGGCAGTCAAATGAATTTTGACGGTACCTTCGGCAATACCGAGAACATTCGCAATGGTCTTGTTGGGCTTGCCTTTTGCCAATAGCGCGAGCACCTGCAGTTGCCGGCGGGTCAGATCGGTAACGGCATCCGCGTGTTTGCCGGTGAGATCGTTTGCCTCCGCCGGCTTTTCCGCACTCGCCATACGCCGGGAATCGGCAGGGTGTGGTCGTGCGATTTCCAGCAGGTACTTGTTCAAATGCATTTCCATTTCCAATGCCTCCATTCCAGAGAATTTTGCTGGCGAGCGGCGCGCCGATGTGGTCGCCATCCCGCATTTTTTCTTGCGGCAATTCAGATAGAGCGGCGAACGAAAGTCGAGCGCCGCTCTATCTCCCCTCATTCAGTCGCACCGTCGGAGATCCGCAACTGGCTTTGCAGATCGTTTTGATCGGGCGTGAGCGCCCCCGTCCCGAAGACCGCCGCAACGTTCGTGTCGGTCGCGCGCTCTGCGTCGGCTTCGCGGCTGGCGTAGCGAATCGGCGGAACGCGGATATGGCCTCTGGTCGGCACAGACGCGACAGTGCCGAACGACGAGCCGTCGCTCACTGTCAGTTGCTGCTCGAGCCAGCGATCGTGCGCAACACCCTGGTCGCTGCGCGCGTCGCTTTGCGGGCTGGAAACTCCAGGGTATGGCGAGCCATCCGAGAACGCGCTCTGGTGAGAAACAAAGTCCGCCGCATTTGCCGACGAAACTGCCAACAGCGACGTAACGAGGATCGCGCGGATCGCGATCTGCCCGGGTTTGATGCGTTTGCTGAACATGATGAACCTCCTATGGAAGTAGTGAACTGCCCGTGAAGCCGTCGAGGCAGTTTCGACAAGCCCGGTTTGTTTTTCCGGTCTTGTTGCTTCCCAATTTACGTAAGCGTGGAGATTCATTCGATGCACTATTGCCCGGCGATCCTGTGAAATATTCCCGTTTCGAAGCGCAGGATAATGACGTTCTCACCTACTGGATTTTTGCCATACCGGGGGATGGCACTGGACGAAGAGAACGGGGATAGCAGGCGATTCTGCAATCCCCGTTTTGAACGAAAGACGCACGATTTCTCGACGCGCTGGCGACTCTCGAAAGCTGCACAAGCCTGTAAGCAAAAGCATTGCACTGCATACACGGCGCGTGCTGCAATCCGCTTTCGTCAGAACTGTGCGACCGGCTCGTCCGGCAACGTTCCCTGGTTCACGAACTGATCCGGGAAATATGGAAACTCAATGGCCGGACCGATCGCGGCCGGCTTTTCTTCGACAACAGCAACAGCGGCCGACGAATCGTGAGTCATCCTCGCTTCTGCCAGATAAAAAACGCCGATCACGGCGAACACCAGAATCGCGGCCTGACAAGTGTAGGTAGCGGCCAGCTTGATCGCTTTCGGCAACGAGGCGCCGGGGACGGGGTTCGACTGATTGTTTCTGTAAACGAGTCGCATGATGCTCTCCTTTGGAAGTGGGCTTGGGCGATCCCGGCCGGGATCGGCAAAACCACTTTAGGCAGCGACGCTGCGCGCTGCGCTGGAGAACTGCACTAAAAGCTTGTGGAATATTTACGCCGGACCGCGCGCTTTCGAAGACGGACAGTTCGTTTTTTGCATCATCTAGCCCTGCTTTGAGACGCGATCAGGTCGTTCCGGATTTCGCGGGCAGCGCGCCGTGTAGACTCGATTGCGTTCCCGGTTCGGGCTTCCTGATAATCATTGGCAAAACCATCGCTATCAGCAGCATGACCGCGACCACGGGGAGCGCGCCGCTGAACGATCCGGTCGCGTCTTTGACCTTCGCCGCGAACAGCGGGCCGACGAGCCCGGCGACTCCCCACGCCGTGAGGATCGCGCCGTAGTTGGCGCCAATGTGCCGGGTGCCGAAATAATCGGCGTTGAACGAGGGCATGGTGCCGAAGCCGCCGCCGAAGCAGAGCAAGACGACGGCATAGAGGCGATAGCGACCGCGGGTAACGCGTGCAGCTGCCCGAGCAGCGCGAACACGCCGGCCTGGATGCCGAAGATCAGCGCGAACGCGCGGCCGCGCCCGATATGATCCGATACCGCACCCCAGAAAAATCGTCCGAGCGCATTGAACAGGCACAAAGCGCCGAAGGTCGCGGCGACGATCTTCGGGCTGAGCCCGGTCAGCTCCTGCATGATGGGCAGCGCGTTGCTGATCACGAG
>JACDAM010000015.1 GCA_013695435.1 Burkholderiales bacterium
CAAAAATGCCTGGCCGGTGAACAGTGAGAAACACAGCAGCGAGCGCTTCGGATACAGGCTGAACATGGTCCGCGCGACCAGGACGAAGCCGATCGCGCCGCGCGGGCGTATCGTCAGCGGCCGCGCGGCCGCAGCCAGTGGTCGGCCGGTGCTGGCAACGACGCTTGCTTCGATGTGATCGACCAATGCCTCCGCCTCGCGCTTGCGGCCGCGGATGAACAGCCTGCGCGGGCTTTCCGGCACGTTGCGACGAACCAGCAGAATGCCGAGGCCGAGGAGCGCGCCGAGGCCGAACGCGAGCCGCCAGCCGACATCCGCCGGAAACAAATCCACATCGAGCAAGACCACGGCAAGGGCTGCGCCGAGCGCGGTGCCGACCCAGTACGAGCCATTTATGAACAGATCGACGCGGGCGCGCACGCGCGCCGGAATCAGTTCGTCGATCGCAGAGTTGATCGCAGCATATTCGCCGCCGATGCCGGCGCCTGTGAAGAAACGAAACACATAGAACCACAACGCATCGAACGCAAACGCGGTCAGCACCGTCGCCGCCAGATAGACCGCGAGCGTGATCAGAAACATTTTTTTGCGGCCGTAGCGATCGGTCAGCCAGCCGAAAAACAAGGCGCCGCAGACTGCGCCGGCGATGTAGATCGCGCCGGCCATGCCGATTTGCGAACTTGTCAGCACGAGCCCGCCGCCGGGTTCGGTCAAACGGCCGGAAACCGCGCTGACGATCGTGACCTCGAGTCCATCGAGTATCCACACCGTGCCGAGGCCGATCACGATCAGCCAATGCCAGCGCGACCACGGCAGACGGTCGAGCCGTGCCGGCACATTGGTGGTGATCGTTGCCGCGAGATTGCCGCCGCTGGACGTCGTTTCGTTCATCACGCAATCAGAGTTCCGGGCGCGGTCGTTTTTCAGCCGATGCTGCGCAGCCCTTCGACGATGGGCGCCCTGACCGCGCGTATCGCCGGCAGCACTGCCGCGATCAGGCCGACGGCTGCGGCGGCAGAAAACTGCATGATCAAGGTTTCAACGCTGACGTTGAATACCGGAAACAAGGTGCCCATCGCAGCGCCGAAGGTTTCGGCGACCGGAAAAGTCGCCAGCGCGCCCAGCGTTCCGCCGAACAACGCGATCGCCAGCGATTCCCCGAACAGCAATGAGGCGATGAAGGCGGGGCCGAAGCCCAGCGCCTTCAAGGTCGCGTATTCGGGGCGGCGCTCGCGCGCAGTCATGGCCATGGTGTTCGCCATCACCGCCATGATGATGCCGATGACGACGAACGACACGATGCGGATCGCGACCACGATCGCTTCGGTCATCGACACGAAGCCGAGCTGGAACGCTTTTTCGGTTTCGGTCAGCGTCTCGGCCAGGGAATTGCGGAACGTCGCGTCGATGCGGCCGGCGGTTTCCGCGGCATCGTCGGCATCTTCCAGGCCAACGATGTAGACGCCGACACTTTCGGCGCGCCGCGCCACGGTTTTTTTCAGGGTCTCGTTCAGATAACTCCAGTGGAAGAAAAACTGCGAGCGATCGGTGTTTTCGGCTGCACCCTGATAGATGCCGCGCACGACAAAATTCCACGTGCCCGGATAAATCGTCCCGCGCAGCGGAACGGTATCGCCGAGCTTGAAGCCATACGTTTCCGCCAGCTTGGCGCCGATGATGCAACTGCTCTTGTCCTGCATGAAGGCTTTTTTCTGGGATTCGGGAAGCAGGTACTCAGGATACAAATCGAGGTAGCTTTGCGGCTCGATCGCGAATTGCGGGAAAAAATTTTTCTCGTTGATATAAACACCGCCGAACCAGTTCGCATACGAAACCGCCGCGACCCCCTCGATCTGGCGTATCTTGCCCTGATAGGTGATCGGCAGTGGAAACACCAGCGAAATCGAATTGCGCGTGACAAGCCGCGCCGCCGATGCCGATTCGGCGCCCGCGTACCACGCATCGACGACTGTGCGCAGCAGGCCGAACGCAAGCGTCGCGACAATAATGCCAAGCACGGTCAGCCAGGTGCGCAGCTTGTGGCGCAACGTGTTGCGGAGGATCAGTTTGAGGAGCTGCATTAAGAAACTCAGTCTTGTCGGAGCGTTTTATGCGCGGTACGCCACGACGTTGTCTGCGATGCGCTTCCAAGCGTCTGCGGGGAACGCATCGCTGCCAAATCAGCGCCCTCCAAATCCAGTCCTGCTACACCGAACTAACCACCGCCTCGCTGAACTCACCCTTCTCCAGATGGCGTATCTGATGCGCCGCTTGCGCGGCGTGCGGATCGTGCGTGACCATGATGACGGTTTTGTTCAGCTCGCGATTCAGACGCGCCAGCAGATTCAGAATCTCCTGCGCCGATACGCGATCGAGATCGCCGGTCGGCTCGTCGGCAACCAGAATTGCCGGATCGCTAATGAAGGCGCGGGCGATGGCGACGCGCTGCTGCTGGCCGCCCGACAGCTCGCCGGGATAATGCGTAACGCGATCGGCGAGGCCGACCATGCCGAGCGCGGCCGCGACATGGCGCTTGCGCTCGCGGCCCGATAGATCGGTCAGCAGCAGCGGCAGCTCGACGTTCTCGAACGCGGTCAGAACCGGCATCAGATTGTAAAACTGGAAAATGAACCCGATGTTGGCGGCGCGCCAGGCGGCGAGTTCGGATTCGGAAAGGCCGACGATATCGACGCCGTCGATCATCACCGCGCCGGAATCGGGTTTGTCGATGCCGGCGATCATGTTCAGCAGCGTGCTTTTGCCCGAACCCGACGGCCCCATCAGCGCGAGAAAATCGCCGGCGTCTATATCGAAGTTCAAAGCCTGCAGCACCGGCACGCGCTCGCTGCCGCGCCTATACGATTTGCTCAGCTCGCGGATTTCGACCAGCGCCATTATTTCTGCTTCTCGGCGATCGAGATTTTGTCGCCGTCGGCCAGTTCTTCGGGCGGCCGAAGGACCACCTTGTCGCCGGCCTTGAGCCCCGCGCGCACCTCAATCAGCTGACCGACCGAGTCATCCGGCGCGGCTGATCCGCTGTCGGTGCGGCTGTCGAGCTTTTCGCCGGTTTCGACCACGGCTGCGCGCACCTTTTCGCCATCGATCACAAACGCGGTTGGATGCCCATTGCGCTCGATGATCGCCGATGCCGCCACCGCGGTGCGCGGCGCGCGCTTTGGCTCGGGCAAACGCTCCGACAGAAACGCGACTTTGGCGCTCATCTCGGGCAGGATGCGCGGATCGCGCTCGAGGAAACGGATTTTCGCCAGCACGGTCGCTTTGCTGCGATCGACGGTCGGCACGATGCGATGCACCTCGCCCTGGAAGCGCGAGCCTGGCAACGCGTCGAGCTGGATTTCGGCGGGCTGTCCCGGTTTCACTTTTTCGAGATTCGATTCCGATACGTCGGCCTCGACTTCGAGCGTGTCCATGTCGGCCATGGTTACAACGGCGCCCTTGGCGTCGAGCGCCGACGAAAATGGCGTGACGACATCGCCGACATTCGCGTGCTTGCTCAAGATCACGCCGTCGAACGGCGCGCGGATCTGCGTCTGATCGACGGCGACTTCGGCGCCTCTGACATTGGCGCGGGCGACGCCGATGGAAGCCTGGGCGCTGCTGATCGCGGCTTTGGCTTTGGCGAATCGCGCCTCGGCGGTGTCGTTCTCGGCGCGCGAAACCGAACCGTCCTTGACCAGACTGCGTGAACGCGCGAGCGCGCTTTGCGCATCCTTCAGTTCGGCGCGCGCTTGTTCGAGATTGGCTTCGGCAAGCTTGACGTTAGCGCGGGTTTGCTCGAGCGTCGCGCCGACATCGGCTTCTTCGAGCCGCGCGATCACCTCATTCTGCTTGACTATGCTGCCTTCGACGACGTTGAGCCAGACCAGGCGTCCGGTCGCTTTGGATGCGACCGCGGCTTTGCGCTGGGCAACGACGAAGCCCGTCGCGTTCAACACCGTCGCCGCCTGCGAAGGATAGAACATCGTGACCGGCGCGGCCTCGACCTCGATCGCCTTGTTTGCGTCGAAAAATGTCCAGGCGCCGATTGCGGCGAGCGCGGCAATCAGCAGCACGATCAGCCAGCGCGGCAAGCGCCGGCGACGGCCGAATTCCCTGGGCTTGCGCGTGCGATCGATCTTCAGTGCGGCTAAATCGTCTTTCATCGCTTGAGATAGTTGCCAGGTTTGCAATCAGGTCTTGTAATTTTTGCAGCCGATGCGGCCGCTGCGCCGCAAACCACCAGGGCGCTCCCCGTCGAAGCGAATGGCATGGATACTGCTGCCAACGCATTTGTCAGCGCACGCTTCGACCTGTGCCAGCTTGCGCCGTTCCAAAATCCAGTCCCGCCGTAGCGGGCCGCAATATCGTGCTTTAGTCCCCCAACATTTTATCAAGACACAAGGAGCATCGAATGGAATCGACCACCAAAACAATCAACCAAACAATCAGCCGCGCAACCCTGGCGCTCGCCATCGTTGCCGCGTTTGCCATCAGCGGTTGCGAAAGCATGCGCACCGGAACGGATACCGCGAGCACCGCGAATAAAGGCGCGAAGGAAAGCCAGCATGCGGAAGTCAAAGGCATGTCCGGCAAGCCCGATGCGCAAATGCAGGCAGTGCTCGATCAACTCGCAGCACTTGGCGGCAAACCGATTGTAAGCCTGAGCGCCGAAGAAGCGCGCAAGCAGCCGACCCCGGCCGATGCCGTCAAGGCGCTCCTGCAGAGCCAGGGTAAGAGCACGGCGCCGATGCCGGTCGCCAGAGTGCAGGACGGCGAAATCCCCGGTCCGGCCGGCCCGATCAAGGCGCGCATCTACACGCCGGATGGTGCGGGGCCGTTTCCGGTCATAGTCTATTATCACGGCGGCGGCTGGGTGATAGCCAATCTCGACACCTATGACGCTTCGCCGCGCGCGCTGGCCAATGCCGCGAAAGCAATCGTCGTGTCATCGCATTACCGCCAGGCGCCCGAGCACAAGTTTCCGGCCGCGCACGAGGATGCGTTCGCGGCTTACCAGTGGGTACTCAATAACGCAGTGGCGTTCAACGGCAACCCGAATCGCGTCTCGGTCGTCGGCGAATCGGCCGGCGGCAATCTGGCCGCGGCGGTCGCTTTGATGGCGCGTGAGGCGAAGCTCCCGATGCCCGTCCATCAGGTGCTGGTCTACCCGGTGGCGAACGCGCAAATCGGCTCCGAATCGGAACAGCAGAATGCCGAGGCCAAGCCGCTGAATACGCCGATGCTGACGTGGTTCTACGAAAAATACCTGCCGACGCCGGCCGATAAAAACAGTCCGCTGATCGCGCTGACCGAAGTAGCGGATCTGAAAGGGCTGCCGCCAGCGACCATCATCACCGCCCAAATCGACCCGCTACGCTCCGAAGGCAGGGCGTATGCCGAAAAGCTCGAGCAAGCCGGCGTGCCGGTCGATTACAGGAATTACGAAGGTGTGACGCACGAATTTTTCGGCATGGGCGCGGTCGTCGACAAAGCGAAGGAAGCTGTGCAACAGGCGGCGGCGGGCATTTTGGGCGCGAACAAGGTCAGCAGCCGTTAAAGCCTTCGCCCTTCCCTGGTGCGCCGGAGAGGCGTACCGGCGGGTTAGCGCCAGGTCTGTCGACGGCAGCGCGCTGCGGCTGGTGTTCGGAACCGTGTTTCCTCCGCGACACCGTCTGCTCGTTTAAGCGTGCTCGCCCAACTTCCCCGAGAACAGACTCGCTGCGACGATCATCGCGCCGCCTGTCCATTGCTGCGTTGTCATCGATTCGTGAGCCAGAAAGTACGATGACAATGCGCCGACCACGAGCTCGAACAGGAATATGACAATAGCCTGATTGGCCGGCGTGTGAGCGAGGCCGTGCTGGACAACCAGATTGACGGCAAGGATCACGACGCTGAGCAGCAGCAGCATGGCGACCGGCAGCGCTGCGAACGCCGCGGGCAGCGCCGGCGGCTCTAATGGCGCGAAGATCACGAGCAGCAGCGACAACAGTGTGACGCCGGCGAACACGCTGACCGATTTCACTGCGATGCTGTGCTCCTCACTTTTGCGGCTCAGCACATTGACCAGCGCAAACATGACGCCGGCGGATAATCCCATCCAGTCCGCGGCGCCCTGCGGCAATGGCAGCCCGGCGTCCGGGCGCCACAGCATGACGACAGCGCCGGCGAATGCCAATCCGATGACCAGATAACCCTGCGCGCCAGGTTTCTCGTTCAACAGCCCGCGCGCGAACAGCACGGTCCACAGCGGCGCCAGATAGAACAGCAGGAGCACCTGCATGACTTCGCCATACAGGGTGCCGAGCACATATCCGAGATTGGTCCAGCCGGCGGCCAGCGCGATAACGATCAGGACAGGCCAGCCGCTCGATCTGCGCCGCAATGCGCGCAGCTCGCGATGAAACAGCGCGATGCCGAAACGAGCGCGATGCCATAGGTGATGCAGGTGGCGAGCGCGCCGGAAATTCCGGCCGCCTCCATGAAACGATACGGATACCAGATCAGGCCCCAGACCACGGCGCCCGTCAGCAGCGCTATGATCGGCAGCAGCTTTTGTTTGGATAACAACGCTGTCTCTTTATAATGCGCGATTCGAAGGCTCCGACCAGCATGCGTCCGAATCCGCGGCGACCAGCATGAATCCGAATATCGAACGCCTGCACGAGTACGCGTTTCAAAAACTCGCGGCGCTGTTTTCCGGTATCGAACCCGACGCCCGACTTGCGCCGATCAATCTCGGCATCGGGGAACCCAGGCATGCGACGCCGCAGTTTATCCGCGACACGCTGGCGCAGAACCTGGCCGGTCTCGCCAATTACCCGGTCACGCTCGGCAGCGATGCGTTGCGGGCAGCGATCGCTGCGTGGGTCGCGCGCCGCTTCAATGTCGCGCTCGACGCAAAGACGCAGATCATACCGGTAAACGGTACGCGCGAAGCCCTGTTCGCGATCGCACAGGCCGTCGTCGATAACAGCCGCGAAGGGCCGCGCGCACCGCCGGTGGTGGTTTCGCCAAACCCTTTTTATCAAATCTACGAAGGGGCGGCGTTGCTGGCCGGCGCCCAGCCGTTTTACCTGAATACGATCGCGCAAAAGACCTACGCGCTCGACTTCGCGCAGCTTCCCGCCGATGTCTGGCGCCGCACGCAATTGATCTACGTTTGCTCGCCCGGCAATCCGACCGGCCGCGTCATGCCGCTTGCCGAATGGCGGCGTCTTTTCGAACTGGCCGACGAACATGACTTTGTCATCGCCTCCGACGAATGTTATTCGGAAATTTATTTCGATGAAGGCAGCGCGCCGCTCGGATCGCTGCAAGCCGCGCAGCAGCTTGGCCGCGCCGGCTGCGCGCGGCTGATATTGTTTTCGAGCCTGTCGAAGCGCTCCAACGTCCCCGGCATGCGTTCCGGTTTCGTCGCCGGCGACGCCGCGCTGCTCAAAAAGTTTTTGTCGTACCGCACCTATCACGGCTGCGCGATGAGCCCGCCGATCCAGGCCGCCAGCATTGCCGCCTGGCAGGACGAAGCGCATGTTGTGGAGAACCGGCGCCTGTATCGCGAGAAGTTTGCGGCCGTGCTGCCGATTCTGCAACCGGCGCTGCCGGTCGAAATGCCGGAAGCCGGATTTTATCTGTGGGCGGAAAGCCCGAAAGCGGCCGGCGGCTCAGGCATGGCGGACGCCGCATTCGCGCAGCACTTGTATCGCAACTATAATGTGACCGTGCTGCCCGGCAGTTATCTGGCGCGCGACGCGCATGGCATGAATCCCGGTGCAGAGCGCGTCAGGATCGCCCTGGTCGCGCCGCTCGCCGAGTGTGTCGAAGCTGCGCGGCGCATTGCCGCCTTCTGCCGCAGCCTTTGATCGTATTCGATCGCGCGTTCGCAATCTCTTCATCTTCGGATCATGAAACAACTCGAACAAATCATCGAGCGCGCATTCGAGCGGCGTAGCGAAATCGATGTGCATAGCGCCGGCCTCGAATTGAAGCAGGCGATCAATGCGGTCCTGGCGCGGCTCGATAAAGGCGAATTGCGCGTCGCCGAAAAAGTCGGCGGCGCGTGGGTCACGCGGCAATGGATCAAAAAGGCCGTGCTGCTGTCGTTTCGTATCGAAGACAACCAGATGATCGCGCACGGCTACACGAATTATTACGACAAGGTCGCGTCCAAATTCGCCGAATACGATACCGCCAGATTCACGGCCGGAGGCATGCGCGTGGTGCCGCCTGCCGCGGCGCGCAAGGGCGCCTACATCGGCAAGAACGTGGTGCTGATGCCGTCTTTTGTCAACATCGGCGCCTACGTCGATGACGGAACCATGGTCGATACCTGGGCGGCAGTCGGTTCGTGCGCGCAGATCGGCAAGAACGTGCACCTGTCGGGCGGCGTCGGCATCGGCGGCGTGCTCGAACCGGTGCAGGCCAACCCGACCATCATCGAAGACAATTGCTTCATCGGCGCGCGCTCGGAAATCGTCGAAGGCGTGATCGTCGAAGAAGGCTCGGTGCTGTCGATGGGCGTGTATATTGGACAAAGCACGAAGATCTACAATCGCGCCACCGGTGAAGTGCTTTACGGCCGCGTGCCGGCTGGTTCCGTCGTCGTGTCAGGCAACCTGCCGTCGAGCGACGGCAAATACAGCCTGTATTGCGCGGTCATCGTCAAACAGGTCGACGCGAAAACGCGGGCGAAGACCAGCATCAACGAATTGTTGCGCGATTAGCTCCGGATTGCATGGTGGAATGTTGTCGACATTGAGCTTTTTATCCTTCCTTTCTTCGGCCCGCTGACATGGATCTGAATCCGTTGTTCAAGCTGATGGCCGCGAAGCACGCGTCCGATCTTTTTTTTACGGCCGGCGCGCCGATCCTGATCAAGATTCTCGGCGAAACCGTTCCGGTGAACGCGCAAGTGCTCGATGCGGCGACGGTCAAAAACATCGCCTACACGATGATGCCGGAAGCGCAAGTCAGGATTTTCGAAGCAACCTGCGAATCGAATTTTTCGTATCCGGTGAAAGATGTCGGCGGCTTCCGCGTCAACGTGTTTCGGCAACGCGGCGCCGTCGCGATAGTCGTGCGCTATCTGAAAAACGAGATTCCATCGCTCGAAGAATTGAGGCTGCCGCCGCTGCTCAAGGATTTGATCATGGAGAAGCGCGGCCTCGTGCTCGTCGTCGGTTCCACCGGTTCGGGCAAATCCACGACCCTGGCGGCGATGATCGAATACCGCAGCCAGCGCCGCGGCGGCCATATTCTGACCATCGAAGATCCGATCGAATTCGTTTTCAAGCACCGAAAAAGCATCGTCAATCAGCGTGAAGTCGGCATCGATACGATGACCTTCGACAGCGCGTTGACGAATGCGATGCGCGAAGCGCCGGACGTGCTGATGATAGGCGAAATCCGCGATCGGGCGACCCTGCATTCGGCCCTGATTTACGCGCAAACAGGGCATCTGTGTTTGTCGACCCTGCATGCCAACAACAGCTATCACGCATTGAACCGCATCATCGGATTTTTTCCGTATGAAACGCGCGCCAGTCTGCTCATGGACTTGTCGATCTCGCTACGTTGCGTGATTTCACAGCGGCTGGTGCCAACCAGATCCGGCAAGGTCACACCGGCTATCGAGGTGCTGCTGAACACCAAACACATCGCCGAGCGGATCAAGAACGACGAGCTCGACCAGATCAAGGAGGCGATGGAAAAAAGCATGTCGGCCGGTACGCAGACGTTCGAGCAGGCGCTGTACAAGCTTTACAAGGACGGCGAACTGAACCTGGACGACGCGCTCGCGTATTCCGACTCGCCGAGCAATCTGTCGTGGCTGATCGACAACGCCGGTGGCGAGCGTGCGACGACCAACCGGCGCGAAGAAAAAGCGCAGGAGCGCCTCGATGTCGGCGGTTTCAATTTCAAGGCTGACGTATCGTGAGATTCTGACCCGCATTCCTGCAAGACCAGTAGCGCCACCCATTGAACCAGACGGAGGCTGAGATGAGAAATTATTCGCCGCTTGCCGCATTTCGCTTGCAGCCGCAAAGCGGCTTTTGCCGCCGCACCGAAAGTCTGCCTTCCAGCGTAACCCTGGATTCGCCGGCGCTCGATGTGATGACCGACTTCCGCCAGATCAGCGCGGTGACGATCACGCCTCATGCGGCGATGGAAGAAGCGAATCGCAGAATGATCGAACACGGCGTCCGTCTTTTGCTCGTGGTCGACGCGTCCGGCATCGTGCTCGGCATCCTGACCGCCGTCGACATCCTCGGCGAGAAACCGCTGCGCCTGCTGCAGGACCGCGGTTTGCGCAGAAACGAAATCACGGCGGCCGACCTCATGACGCCGCAACAGGATATCGACGTGCTGGCCTTTCAAACGCTGCTCTCAGCCAAGGTCGGTCACGTCGTCGCGACACTGAAGTCTTGGGGCCGCCAGCACGCCGTTGTCGTGGAAAACAACACGGTGTGCGGGCTATTTTCGGCTTCGCAGATCGCGCGCAGCCTGGGCCTGCCGGTCCACATGACCGAAGTCGCCCGCACATTCGCGGAGATCGAGTCGATATTGCACTAGGCGCCGGGGGTGAAGCGTGGAAAGAAGCGCGATGCAACTTCTCCCCACCCCAGCCCTCCCCAGCAAGCGGGGAGGGAGCGAACCTGAGGTGGATCGAGCCCACCCAGCCCTCCCTAGCACGTGAGAGGGAGCCATCCCGGAATCGATTGCCGCTTCGCAAGCTTCAGAACCTGCCTCCTGCCTCGAATTCTTCATCGCAGCCGCGCGTATCCCGGCGATTCCAGAATTCGCATGACAGCAAAAATTCATGGCCGAGATCTGGTTCTACATACTCGTCGGTTTCGTCGCGCAATTGGTCGATGGCGCCCTCGGCATGGCATACGGCTTGATTGCGACGTCGCTGCTGCTGAGCATGGGCGTGACGCCGGCAACGGCGAGTGCGACTGTGCACGCCGCGGAAGTTTTCACGACCGGTTTCTCGGCTTTCTCGCATCATTATTTCGGCAACATCGACAAGGCATTATTTCGCCGTTTGTTGCTGCCGGGGATGATAGGCGCCGCCATAGGCGCTTATCTGCTGGCATCGCTTTCGGGAGACCTGGTCAAGCCCTTCATCGCGGTCTATCTGATTATTCTGGGCGGGGTCGTGGTCATCAAGGCATTCCGGGAATTTCCGCCGACCGCCGTTACCAGACATGTCGCACCGCTCGGATTTTTCGGCGCGCTCGTCGATGCCATCGGTGGCGGCGGCTGGGGGCCGATCGTCGCTTCGACCCTGCTGGCGCGCGGCAGCCACGCGCGGCTCACTGTCGGCACGGTCAACGCGGTCGAATTTTTCGTCACGCTGACCGCATCGGTGGTGTTCATCGCGACGCTGGGTTTGATGAACTGGAAGATCATCCTCGGCCTCGCGCTCGGTGGCATGCTCGCCGCACCGGTCGGCGCCGTTATCGTGAAAAAAATTCCGGTCAGACCGCTGATGTTTCTCGTCGGCTTCCTTATCATGGGACTGAGCGGACTTCTCCTCTACAGAACCATCTCTCCCCACCTATGACGACGCTTTCCGGCAACGCGACTCCCAAGCCCAACCCCGATACCCTGGCGCTCGCCAAAGCGCTGGTCGCGCGCCGTTCGCCGACGCCCGATGACGGCGGCTGCCAAACCCTGATCGGCGAACGGCTGCAACGCGCCGGATTTCAGCTTGAGCCGATGCGCTTCGGCGACGTCGACAACCTGTGGGCGCGGCGCGGCAGGGCGCGGCCGGTCATCTGCTTCGCCGGCCACACCGATGTGGTACCGACCGGCCCGGAATATAAATGGCGCAGCCCGCCGTTCACACCGACCGTGCGCGACGGCATGTTGTACGGCCGCGGCACGGCCGACATGAAATCGTCGATTGCGGCTTTCATTACCGCGGCCGAAACTTTCATCACCGATCATCCGCGGCATCGCGGTTCGATCGCGCTGCTGATCACGTCCGACGAAGAAGGCGTGGCGGTCGATGGCACGGTTCGCGTTGTCGAAGCGCTGCGGGCGCGGGGCGAAACACTCGATTACTGCATCGTCGGCGAACCCACTTGCGTGGCCAGACTCGGCGACACGATCAAGAACGGACGCCGCGGTTCGCTATCGGCCAGCCTGATCGTAAACGGCGTGCAAGGCCACGTCGCCTATCCGCATCTCGCCAGAAATCCGGTGCATCTGGCGGCACCGGTCATTGCTGAACTGACGCGGGAAAAGTGGGACGACGGCAATGAATTCTTTCCGCCGACGACGTTTCAGATTTCCAACATTCGCGGCGGCACCGGCGCCACTAACGTGATTCCCGGCGAGGTCGAAATCGAATGCAACTTCCGTTTCTCGACGGCCAGTACTACGGATACATTGAAATCCCGGGTTCATGAAATACTCGATCGTCATAAGCTCGACTATCGCATCGACTGGTCGCTGTCCGGTAAACCCTATCTGACCGCGAAAGGCGATCTCGTCGATGCCGTCAGCCAGGCGATGCGAGAGATCGTCGGCTACGCGCCCGAACTTTCGACCTCGGGCGGAACCTCCGACGGCCGCTTCATCGCCGATATTTGTCCGCAAGTCATCGAACTCGGCCCGCTGAATGCAACCATACATAAAGTCGATGAGTGCGTCGCCGTCGCGGATATCGAAAACCTGCACCGGATTTACACTCGAACCCTGGTTAATCTTCTGGCCGGCTGATTCATGTTCACAGAAGCCAAAGCGGAGCTGCAAACGATCCGCGATTTGCTGCGTTTCGCGGTAAGCCGCTTCAACGAAGCCGGCCTCGCATTCGGCCATGGCTCGAGCAACGCTTACGACGAGGCCGCTTATCTGATTCTGCACGCGCTGCATCTGCCGCCCGATACCCTCGATCCGTTTCTCGATGCGCGTCTGCTCCCCGAGGAAATCGGTCACGTCCTCAGGCTGCTCGGGCGCCGCATCAACGAACGCATTCCCGCCGCCTACCTCGCCCACGAAGCCTGGCTCGGCGAGCACAAATTCTATATCGACGAACGCGTCATCGTGCCGCGCTCGTTCATCGCCGAGCTGCTGCGCGATCGGTTCGCCGAGGTTGCGCTCGATGGCGACGCGATCCATTCGGCGCTCGATCTTTGCGCGGGCTCCGGTTGCCTCGCCGTCCTGCTCGCGCTCGAATTTCCGGAGGCGCGGATCACCGCCGCCGACATCTCCAAAGACGCGCTCGAGGTCGCCCGGCGCAATGTCGGCGACTACGGGCTCACTGAGCGCATCGAGATCGTCGAGTCGAATCTGTTCGCCGCATTGCCGGGACGCCGCTTTGACCTGATCGTCTCCAACCCGCCGTATGTGACCGCTGCCGCGATGGCCGCGCTGCCGCAGGAATATCATTACGAGCCGCAGTTCGCATTGAGCGGCGGCGGCGATGGTCTCGACATCATCCGTCGCATCATTGCCGAAGCGCCCGAACATCTGACAGATGCAGGCGCACTGATCGTCGAAGTCGGCCACAACCGCGACGGCGTCGAGCGGGCATTCCCCGCCATTCCGTTTACCTGGCTTGCCACGAGCGCCAGCGACGATTGTGTTTTCGCACTGACCAGGGGACAACTGCCGTAGTTGCAGGCCGCGCAACACAGATTCAATTTCTACGAGGAAATCTCATGATCATCACCACCACACCCGACATCCAGGGCAGGCCCATCCAGGAATATTTCGGCATCGTGACCGGCGAAGCCGTGCTCGGCGCGAACGTGTTCCGCGATTTGTTCGCGGACATCCGCGACATTGTCGGCGGCCGTTCCGGCTCTTACGAAAAGGAATTGCGCAAGGCGCGTGAAATCGCCCTGGAAGACTTGGCCGACGCAGCGGAAAAACGCGGCGCCAACGCGATCGTCGGCGTCGATATCGATTACGAAGTGCTCGGCGAAAAGAACGGAATGCTGATGGTCAGCGTTTCGGGGACCGCGGTTCGAATATGACGCGTTTCTTCGGGCGGCCAAGTGGCGTGATCGCCGATCGACGGCCTGTTTTCGGGCGCTGAACCGGAAACCTCTGCCAGGAGGCGGGATGGAGCGCTGGGTGCTTTATGCGTTCGCGTCGATGGTCTTTGCCGGCGTCACGGCCGTGATCGCCAAGCAAGGGCTGGTCGGCATTACAGGCGAACTCGGCTTGTCGCTGCGGACGGTTTTCGTCTTTTTTTTCGTGCTCGTATTCGCTGCTCTGGCCGTTTCGCCGTCCGAAATCCGCTCCCTGCAGAAAGAGAATTTTTTGTGGCTTGGGCTTTCCGGCGTCACGACCACGCTGTCCTGGATCTTCTACTACAAGGCGCTGAAGGTCGGCGACGTGGCAACCGTCGCGCTGATCGACAAGGGCAGCGTCGTCGTCGCCATCTTCCTTGCCTGGCTGGTGCTCAAGGAAACCATCTCGATCCGCATGCTGCTTGGCGCGGCTTTGATCGTGGCCGGGCTCGTGATCATCGCAAGGAAATGAGTCTGTCGCGCCGTAGTGCTATCGGTAAACTTTGTGTATTGGAGCAATGCCGCGTTTACTGTCATCCTCCGGGAAAGCGGAAATTGGATCGTCATATTCCGGCGCAAGCGGGAATCCGGAGCTGCCTATAACCGGATCATCATGATTGCCCGCTGGAGCCTATCCTCGAATGCTCAATCGGCGGCGCGAATGAAAAGCGGGAAAAGGGTGCTCGATCAGACGGCTTCCTGGCTTTCCACTGCCTCCTTTTCAAGCTCGCCGTATCGCTCGATATCGGTGACCGGTTGGGTCACATACTGAAGCCTGAGTACTTGATGCTTGATGCCATTTTTTCCGCTGTGCTTGATTTCGTACATAAGCTTGTCGGCGATCGCGACCATTTCCTTGGCCGATCTCGGCACATCTTCGCAGGTCAGAACGCCGATACTGAAACCGACCGGCAGACTTTTCTGATTCGCTTCGGCGGCCAATTCCTCCTTGATTTTCTGGATGGCAACAAAGGCGGCGCGCTGCCCCGTTTCCGGCATCAGGATCGCGAATTCATCACCGCCCAATCGCGCCACGGTATCGGTTCGGCGCGTGTTGTTCCTGATGGTGCGGGCTACCGATTGCAGCAACTCATCGCCGCAGTTGTGGCCATGAACATCGTTGACGGCCTTGAAATTGTCGAGATCGATGAAAGCGACGGTCATAGTGCGGCGATAACGCCGCGAGCGCTGCAGTTCCATCTCGGCGACCTCGTAAAACGCGCGTGAGTTGACGGCTTGTGTCAGATGGTCGGTCCTCGCCAGTTTCTTCTGCTGCAAATACGCATCGCGCAAGGCCGAAAAGGGAACAGCGACGGCTATGAAGACAATAGTTTTCCCGAGTCCGCTCCACAGCAATAGCAGCGGCTGCGAATAGACCTGGCCGGCAAGCATATCGCTGACAAGCCAGATCATCGTGCTGCAAATCGCCGCGGCGATACCGAGGCGCCGACCCGTGAAATAGGCGACGATTGCGGTCGGAAAAAGATAAAACACCCCTAGCGACGCTTCATGGCCAATCACGTAATCAAGGCAACCCAATAGAACGATCAGGCTAAAGCCGAAGCTCACCAGGAAAGCCCTGCTCCGAGACTCGAAATAATTCAGAACGACTTGCACGTTTAACCTCTTTTTTTGTGGCAAACTTCGATTGCTTACCCTGTTGCGGCGCAATAACCCTGACTATAAACAGCAATTGCCGTGCCGTGATACAAAACGCAAGTTGAAGGGTAACTTTTTGCTTTTCGAAGCTCTTGAGCGCGGCTTTCGCCTTGATTTCCCTGTTTGAGACGAAAGCGCGACACTATGATGCAGTTCACGCCTTCGCCCGATGAGCGGGCCATGTGTCCATATTGATCGGAATCGCCGGCGTGGCATCCGTAATCAACAGGAGTATTGAAAAAATGACTTACAAAGGCGGATGCCACTGCGGCCGTGTCGCGTTCGAAGTCGAAGGCGATCTGGGCCAGATCATCGAATGCAACTGTTCACATTGCAGCAAGAAAGGTTATTTGCTGTGGTTCGTGCCGCGCGAAAAGGTGCGGTTCGAGGCGCCGGAAGGCGATCTTGCGACCTACACGTTCAACAAGCACGTGATCAAGCACCACTTCTGCGACAAGTGCGGCTGTG
>JACDAM010000016.1 GCA_013695435.1 Burkholderiales bacterium
CTGGGCGTAGCGCTGGCTGAAGCGATCGTTTCCGCGCCGGCGGAAGCCGCGGGCGAGCAGTTCGTTCCGATCCCGATTTACCGCGTCGGACCTTACGCAGCCGGCGGCACCGGCATTTTCGGCGGCATGATGGATTACATGGAAATGCTGAACAAACGCGACGGCGGCATCAACGGCGTAAAGCTGGTCTGGGAGGAATGCGAAACCGAATACAAGAATGACCGCGGCGTCGAATGCTATGAGCGCCTGAAGAACAAAGGTCCGACCGGCGCCGCCGCATTCAACATGCTGTCGACCGGCATTACTTACGCAATCATCGAACGCGCAACTGCTGACAAGATTCCGGTGATTTCCATGGGCTACGGCCGCACCGACGCGTCGGACGGAAGTGTGTTTCCGTACGTGTTCCCGCTGGTTACCAATTACTGGAGCCAGAATACGGCCAAAATCAAGTTCATCGGCCAGCGTGAAGGCGGCATGGACAAGCTCAAGGGCAAGAAAATCGCGAACCTCTATCACGGCTCGGCTTACGGCAAGGAAACCATTCCGATACTCGACCTGCAGGCGCAGAAATACGGCTTCGAGGTCAAGCATATCGAAGTCGCGCCGCCGGGCAACGAGCAGCAATCGCAATGGCTGCAGATTCGCCAATACAAACCAGATTGGGTGATTTTACGCGGATGGGGGGTCATGAATCCGGCGTCCCTGAAGGCAGCCCAGAAAGTGGGTTTTCCGGCCGACAAGATCGTCGGCGTGTGGTGGAGCGGCGCCGAGGAGGACGTGATCCCGGCAGGCGATGCGGCCGAAGGCTATATCGCCGCGGGCTTCCATCCGTCAGGCACCGATTTCCCGGTCCTTAAGGACATACAAAAACACGTTTATGACGATGGCAAAGGCAATATGGACGACCCAAAACGCCTGGGCACGGCTTACTATAATCGCGGTGTGATCCAGGGCATTTTGACGACCGAATCGATTCGTACCGCACAGGAAAAGTTTGGCAAGAAGCCTTTGACCGGGGAGCAGGTGCGGTGGGGAATCGAGAACCTGAAACTCGATGACACGCGCATCAAGCGGCTCGGCGCGGTCAATCTGCTGCAGCCGATGACGATCTCGTGCAAGGACCACGAAGGCGGCGGCGCCGTCAAGTTTCAGCAATGGGACGGCAAAAAATGGGTCGTGATTTCCGACTGGATTGCGGCCGATCGTGAAATGGTGCGGCCGCTGGTCGAAGCATCAGCCGCCAAATACGCGCGGGAAAAAAGTATCACGCCGCGCGACTGCAGCAAAGAACAAACCGCCACAGCGCAGTGAGGCGCAGTGAGGAAGCCAATCGCTGCGCAGCCAGCGTGGCGCTATCTGCCCGGGACAGGCATTGCGGCGAACGCACCACGGGCTTTTTGCATGCCCGTTCGCGGTGAGTTGATCAAACCGCGAACGGAATCTGCAACGCTCCATGAGCGCCGCACACCCGTTCCCTCAACAACGCGGGAGCGGAGCGGTGTGAGGGAGCGCGATGACCGCATCTTTCCTGATCGTTAACAGTATCGAAGTCATCTACGACCATGTCATATTGGTATTGAAGGGAGTATCGCTGAAAGTGCCGGAGGGCGGAATCGTCGCTCTCCTCGGAGCAAATGGGGCCGGCAAGACCACCACGCTCAAAGCGATTTCCAATCTCCTGCGCGCCGAGCGCGGTGATGTCACCAAAGGCTCCATCGAATTTCGCGGCGAGCGCATCGATCAGCTTACCCCTTCCGATCTGGTCAAACGCGGCATCGTGCAGGTCATGGAAGGCCGCCATTGTTTCCAGCATCTGACGGTCGAAGAGAACCTGCTGACCGGCGCCTACACGCGCAAGGCCAGCCGCAATCAAATCAGGGAGGATCTGGAGCTCGTCTACGGATATTTCCCGCGGCTGAAAGAACGACGCGGTGCGCAGTCCGGCTATACCTCGGGCGGCGAGCAGCAGATGACCGCGGTCGGACGCGCCCTGATGGCGAAGCCGGCGATGATCCTCCTCGATGAACCGTCGATGGGGCTGGCGCCGCGTTTCGTCGAAGAAATTTTCGAGATCGTCAAAAACCTGAACGAAAAAGAGAAGGTCGGTTTCCTGATAGCCGAGCAGAATACGATGGTCGCTTTGCGTCTGGCGAGCTACGGCTACATTCTGGAGAACGGCCGCGTCGTGATGGATGGCAATGCGAGCGAGCTTGGAAATAACGAAGACGTGAAAGAGTTTTACCTGGGGTTAGGCAGCAGCGGCCGAAAAAGCTTTCGCGATGTGAAGCATTACCGACGGCGAAAGCGGTGGTTGGCTTGATGCCGATTGGGGAGCGCCAGAGCTCACGGGCGGTCTACCGGAAACTCTTTGAATTGTTGTTCCCGCAGCAATTGCATTCAACTTCTCCCTTCCAGTTTGCCTGGCGCCGCGCTGACCCGCAAATAGGCACACACCTTGCGGTACCTCGTCCTGCGGCTGACTCAAGCTGCTAAACAGCTTCGAAGCCGCAAAATCGATGACCCATCATCGGCTAATTGCGACAAATTTGGGCAGGCGCGATGAATGTGAGGTTTGTAAAACGTAAAAAGCTTGCGACGATCATCGCCCTGTTGTCGTGCGCCGGCATTATTACGATCGCCGTAGCCTTCTCAACATTGTTTCATGAGCCGGACAACTTCCACGAGGTCATTCTTTTGCTTTTGCTGGGGCTGGCTCCGTGTACGCTCGGGCTGATGTTCGCATCGATCATCAACGGTGCTGACGAGGGCTGATCCGGAAGCAAGTCCGCTGAAGTGTCGACTACCAGTATCGCTGCACGCACTGGGCGAGGACGGAACCAGCAACCAATCGTCACTAACGTGATCTCCAGGCTGTTTTTGCCTGTCCCCAAGCCTGCGACCCTACTGCGTTGGGATTGATGCTGATGGCATGCAAGTTGCCCATGTTGCGGGTACGTCGCTGTCGCGCCGAGGGAATGGACCAAAACATCGGTCGAAACAAAGGCGTCTGTGGCGGTTCCTCGACAACCAACGGGCAAAACCATGAAAGCAGAGATTTTCAATGCCTTGAGCGCACGGCGCACCAAGGACAATCCGGATGCTACCGAAATCGAGTTTCTTGATGCAAAGGGCAACGTGCAGCCGGTTCATTTGTCTCGGTCGGGGCAGGCTCAACTGATCAGGGATCTCTTGGCGCTGCACTCCGGTTTCACGCACCGCGATCATCCGCTCAGTACGATCCATGCCTTGAGCGCACAGCCTCTGGCACTGGGTACTGACTCGGAGGGAATCGAATTCCTTCTTGGCCCCGGCCTTTTCCTGCGCGTTTCGATGCAGCGTGAATCGATGCGGGCGTTCTGTAACTGGCTGAATCAGAGTCATGAATCAACGCAATGAGCGCTTTGGATAGTATGCTCGGAAGAAAGCCCTGCAATGGGGAACGAAGCCGCAGCGATCAAGCCATTGGCTCTCAGGTTCTCCGCCGTGGCTTCCCCAAGGGGATGACGTTGTCCGGCACGAATATCGCGGCATTTCGAATTCTTTCGACTTCTTTGTCCAGCGCTTTTTGTACCATTTCGGCAAACGCGACCAAGTCCTGCCGTGGATACTCGTCCAACACGCCGGCATCCTGAAAGTACCCGGCAATCCAGCGCGCGTCGAGGTCAGCTTGACCCGTTTCCTGCAGATAATCGACGGCTGCCATTTCGGCGTACAGGCTTAGCTTGGGCAAGGTAGGTTGCCTCGATATAGCGTCACGCGGGCTCCGCGTTATTCGTTATTCCTTACCTTCCAGATTTGGTTTTCAGATAGCAATCCGGAACGAACATCCGCAGCGAACGTCCATTCTCGCACG
Organism: Burkholderiales bacterium; assembly: GCA_013695435.1. Lineage (NCBI taxonomy): Bacteria > Pseudomonadati > Pseudomonadota > Betaproteobacteria > Burkholderiales > Burkholderiales bacterium. Next base: position 3,857 of record JACDAM010000016.1, read on the forward strand.
CGATCGAGTTGATATTCCTGTGCGCGTAAAAGAAAACGCCGCCTGAAAAGGCGGCGCTCCATACTTCAAGTCAGCCCAAACTAGCGCTTGTTGCCCTGCCTTCCTTTAGAGATTTGCTCCATCTTGCTGGCCGCTTCATCCGCATTGTCGCTGGCTTCGTTTGCCGCATCCGTACCGGCTTCCGCTCCCGCTTTTACGACCCGATTACCTGCTTCGGTAATTTGCTGAAAACGGCGGCTGCCTTGTTCGACTTGCTGGCGCAGCAGATCCTGCCCTTGCGAAAATAACCCAAGAACGCTTTTCGTGTACTCGTCAGCAAAGCGCTGGTAATTAGAGGCCAGCGCCTGGTTCAACTGGTTAAACGCTTTGGACTGTGTGACTTGTTTAAAGCTTTCCTGAACCAGCGAAAAATACTGCTCGATGCTGTTTTTGGTAGCTTCGACGATTTCCGGGGCCTGCGTAAAACGTGAAATCGATTCAAGGTTGGCAGTGGTAAGATTCTTGACCGGGATAGCGATATTGTTCATGGGGAGTTTCTCCTTAGGTGATACTGCAATATTTGTTGCAATGCAGTAACGCCATGGTAAGGCTTGAAGATCAGTACTGTCAAGGAAAATATTGCAGTGCAATAAAACGGTCATGTATCCGTTAAAATCGTCTCTGAGTCTTCGCTGGAAGCTCGCTGAAATTCAGTAAACGTTTTATCGTACAGGATATTTAAAGATCTGCGATCGGCGTCAGTTTCCGCCCGCGCCTGCAACGTTCTAGCCTCCGAGACTTCCGATCAGGCCACACGCCTCGGTGAAAACTTGCTTCATCCCCGTCCTGATAAGCGTGTTGCTGCACGGTTGTGCGGCGGGCCCGGTCGCGACCTCGCGAACTGACGATCTCCCTGCCTCCCGCATACTGACGCAAAAGTGGCGTTCACAGGCGCCGGGAACCGGGCGTCTGGTGGTCAAACGAGATAGCGGCGTGGTGAGGGCTGCTTGCGATATCAGAGTATCCGTCGATAACACGCCGGTCGCCGACCTTCGCCCCGCGGAGAAAATTGCGCTTTTCCTGCCTGCCGGCGATCACGTGATCAAAGGGGAGACCAAGGGCATCTGCCGCGGCGGAGCGTCCGAAATCACTATGGAAATTTCGGCCGACGCGGAAAGAATCGTGCGCATCGTTTCCGGCAAGAAAGACGGTATCGAGTTGCGCGGGACATTCTTCTAGAAATAACCGGGCAAGAGAATGCGCCGCGTGGCGCATTCGGCTAGCGCCGGATCGACATGAGGCGGGCTGGGCGGATTCGAGCTAAGCCTGCGTGGAACGCAGCGACTGGCGCAGCGAGCTATCCCATCTTTGTATTTCGGACCAGTCGGACTGCCCCGCAGCGGGTCGAACCGCGGCGATTGTATCGAAAACGATGCGCTGACCGGCGTAAGCGTGGCGTTCGGCAAGCGCGGCGCGCGATCCCGCTGGCACCTCTTTGTAGAGCAGGCTCAGATGCGGAGCGAGGGCGTATTCCGAAAACCGTTCTAAGCCTGCCTGGGATTGGCAGTGCAGGGCGCGTAGCTCCGAATCGCCGAACTCCACGAAAAGCGTTTTGAACAGCGCATCGCTGTGAGATGTGTTTCCGGCGACAAGGGTAATCGGTTCGCTTGTCGCGGCGACCCCTTGCAGCAACTCCGCGATATCATCTCGCGCCGTCCGCAGACCGAGGTGCAGCGTGATGTGCGGTTCGAACACCGGCGCATCGTATTCGCGCGCTAACGAGGAAATCAACGCGCGGAACTGGTCCAGTCGCGGCTGCGCCGGTATCAACCAGAACGCTATCGGAAGTTCTCCTGCGGCTGGCTTCGGCCCACTCCGGTCCGCTTCAGCCATTCCATGCTTCCGGTTTTGCGCGCGCCGCGACGAGCCTGTCCGGTGTTCCGATATCGAGGAAGCGGCCGTTATCGTAGAACATGCTGTTGACATGCAATCCGGCCGCGATCGCCGATGCGATGACCGTTCCCATCGGCCACTCAGGCGGCAAGCCCGCGCCTTGGGCATGCGCGATAGCTCGCAGGCGCTCCACATCAGCACGCAGAAATGCCGTAAACGAAGGCCGCCATACGGCGAACATATACGTCGGATGATGGGCCGGCCGTAGCACGTGGTCCGGGTCTTCCTTGGGCACGAGGCGCCGCACGCGGCCGCTCGGCGCTGTCTCGATCGAATCGACATTATCGGCATGCCGCGCCGGGAAGGTTCCGATCACGATATCGGCTTTGCTCACGCGCAGACGCTCGACCGCCAGCGAAAAAATATTTGCGGGTTGCAACAGGATATCCGGAAAGCCGAACAGCACAATCGCATCGCCGACGAAAGGCGTGGCCTGATTCGCGGTAAACGGCGGTCCGTAAGGTTCGTCGACCAATAGGTAGGCGATCGACAGACCGAGGCGAGAACCGTCGCCGAAATAGTCGGCGATATCCCACTTGCCGCTGCGCAGAACGATGTAAATGCGGCTGGCGCCGGCAAGCTGCATTTTTTCGATCAGATATTGCGCTACGACCTTGGGGCGCCGCTCACCGCCTTTTGCGGCTTGCGTGCCGATCGGCAGCAATTCCTTGCTGGAGGGCAAAGCGCCGAGCCGGGTTGCTCGCCCGGCCGCCGGGATCACGCCGACCATTCGGTTCGGTTCGGGGCTCGGATCGGGGCCCGGTTCGGACGCTGCGGGCTGATTCAATCGACTTTAATCGACTGTCGCGCCGCTGTCTTTGACCACCTTCGACCATTTCGCCGCCTCGGCCTTGATGAAGGCGCCGAATTTTTCCGGCGTGTCGCCGACGAAATCCGATCCGGTATCGGCGAGTATTTTCTGGAAACCGGGTCGTTTCATGGTTGCCAGGGTTTCGCGATTCAGCTTCGCGATGACGTCTTTCGGCGTCCCGGCCGGCGCGAAAAATCCGTACCACGCGTAAGACTCGACGCCGGGCAAACCCGATTCGGCAAACGTCGGAATGTCCGGAAACTGCGGCACGCGCGCGGCGCTCGTCACGGCTATCGCTTTCACCTTGCCGGCCTTGATGTGCGGCAGGATGGCAATCATGCTGTCGAACATGATCGGCACATGGCCGCCGAGCACATCCTGCGTCGCTGGCGCCGAGCCTTTGTACGGGACGTGGATCATGTCGAGATTGGCCACCGTCTTGAACAATTCGCTCGTCATATGCTGCGGTGTGCCGTTGCCGGAGGACGCATACTGAAACTTGCCTTGATCCTTTTTGATCAACGCCATCAGCTCCTTCAGGTTTTTTGCCGGAACCGAAGGATGCGCGACCAGCACCAGAGGCACCCGCAGCAGATTGGTGATCGGCGCCAGGTCCTTGGCCGGGTCGAACGTCATTTTCCTGTACAGGCTCGGGTTGATGACGATAGGCGCGCTCGAAGTGATCAATAGCGTGTAGCCATCGGGCGCCGCCGCCACGACTGCCGCGCTGCCGATATTGCCGCCGCCACCGCCGCGATTATCGATAACAAACGTCTGGCCAAGCTTTTCGGTCAACGCTTTCGCCACCGGACGCGCCGCGATGTCGGACGGGCCGCCTGGCGGCCAGGGGACGACGATAGTGACGGTCTTGCTCGGCCAGTCTTGAGCCAACGCGCCTGCACTGAACCCGGCCGCAGCGGCGAGCGCGATTGCGCATATCAGTCTGGTGAGACGCGATGCGTTTGTCATGTCGTTCTCCTCGTGTTGTCGATCGACGATTGCTGCGCTTTCAGGATAACGAAGCGCTCGTGTTCCGGCAGTGCGTTCAATTCATGCGCTTTCCTGCTCCGCCACCAGTGCGCGATTGAATGCCGCGGCGGCGGCGTCTTCGACGCGCTCGAGCCAGACGAACTTGAGCTTGTCGCGCGCCTCGGCCGGAATCTCTTCGAAATCGCGTTGGTTGCGCGCCGGCAGCAGCACCGTCGTGATGCCGGCGCGCATGGCGGCGATGACCTTTTCCTTGATGCCGCCGACCGGCAGAACGAGTCCGCGCAGGCTGATTTCGCCGGTCATCGCGGTATCGCTCTTGATCGCATTATCAGTCATCAGCGAAACCAGTGCGGTGAACATGGCAACGCCCGCGCTTGGGCCATCTTTCGGTGTTGCGCCGGCCGGCACGTGGATGTGTATGTCGTTTTTCTCGAACAGCTCGGCCGGAATCAGGAAGTCCGCGCTTTTCGATTTGACCAGGCTCAACGCTGCCTGCGCGCTTTCCTTCATGACGTCGCCCAACTGACCGGTCAGGATCAGCTTGCCGCTGCCGGGAATGCGCGTCGCTTCGATAAACAGAATGTCGCCGCCGACCGGCGTCCACGCGAGCCCGGTCGCAACCCCGGGTACGCCGGCGCGCATGGCGACTTCGCTTTCAAAACGCCGCGCGCCAAGGATCGCGTGCAGATCGCCGACATCGACAGTAACCTGTTCCGCGGTCCCCTCGGCGATGCGCATGGCGACGTTGCGCAACACGGCGCCGACTGTGCGTTCGAGGCTGCGCACGCCGGCTTCACGCGTGTAATCGTGGATGATGGCGTGCAAAGCTGCATCGGTGATTTGCGCCTGTCCGTCTTGTAAACCGTTCGCGGTCATTTGCCGCTGCACCAGATAGCGGTGGGCGATCTCCATTTTTTCCTGCTCCGTGTAACCGGAAAGCTGGATGATCTCCATGCGGTCGCGCAGCGGACCGGGAATCGTATCGAGCACGTTGGCAGTTGCGACGAACAGCACTTTCGAAAGATCGAAAGGGACGGCGAGATAGTTGTCGCGAAACGTATTGTTCTGCTCCGGATCGAGCACTTCCAGCAAAGCCGACGCCGGATCGCCATGAAAGCCCTGGCCAAGCTTGTCCATCTCGTCAAGCATGAATACGCAATCGCGGGCGCCGGCGCGGCGCAATCCCTGAATGATGTTTCCGGGCAGCGCGCCGATATAGGTGCGGCGATGGCCGCGCAACTCGGCTTCGTCGTGCACGCCGCCGAGGCTCGCGCGCACGAACTTGCGATTGGTCGCTTTGGCAATGCTTTGACCGAGCGAAGTTTTGCCAACGCCGGGCGGGCCGACAAAGCACAGGATCGGACTGTTGCCTTCCGGATTTAGCTTGCGCACCGCCAGATATTCGAGAATGCGGCGCTTGATTTTATCGAGGCCGTAGTGATCCTGATCGAGGACCTTGCGCGCTTCGTTGATGTCGACGGCGCCGGCGGTCGTGATCGACCACGGCAATTCGACCAGCCAATCGAGGTAGGTCCGCAGCATCGGATATTCACCGGCGGCTTCCGGCATGCGCTGCAGCCTGCGCAGTTCTTTTTTCGCGTGCGTGTCCACTTCTTCCGGCATACGCGCATCGGCAATCGCTTTTTCGAGGTCGGCAATCTCGGCCGAATTGTCCTCGGAATCGCCCAGCTCTTTCTGTATCGTCTTCAACTGCTCGCGCAGCAAATGTTCGCGCTGCCGCTCTTCGAGATTCTGCTGCGTCTGTTTGCCGATCTCGTGCGACAGACGCAGCACTTCGAGGCGCCCGCCGATAAATTGCAGGATGAGATCGAGCCTCGCCTGCAAGTCGATGGTCTCGAGAATTTGCTGCTTGTCGGCAATCTTCAGATCGAGAAAACTCGCAACCAGATCGGCCAGCGCGGATGCCGAACTGATGCCCTGCACCGCCGCTATCAGTTCCTGTGAAGCCTGCGGCATCAGCGACAGCAGTTCGGTCGTCTGTTGCTTGACCTGCAACATGCGCGCTTCGATTTCCGGGCCGCCCGCGGCCGGCTCTTCGATGCGTTCGATGTTCGCCGCGAAAAACGGGTAGCCGCGCAAAAATTCCTTGATCTGAAAACGCTGCTCGCCCTGGCAAACGACGTGATGGCTGCCGTCGGGCGCGGTCAGATAACGCACGACGGCGGCCACCGTACCGGTCATGTGAAACTCGCCGGGGCCGGGCGCCGCGACTTCGGCATCACGCTGCAGCACAACGCCGAGCGGACGCTCGCTGCGCATCGCTTCTTGGGCGGCGGCGATCGAACGCTTGCGGCCGACCGTGATCGGCAGGATCACACCGGGAAACAGCACAAGGTTGCGCACCGGCAGAATGATCAGCGCATCGTCGGGCAGAGGCTTGTCGGTGAGAATCTCGCGTTGCGCGGCGGACTCGTTCTCCGGCTGAATCTGGCCGGGAGTGGCGCCCGCTTCGGTTTTGGCGATGCCGTCCGGACGGATCTCGCTCATAGCTTTCTCAATACCAGCGTCAGGCAGCCATTCAAGAGATCGTTCTTGACGAGCTGCATCCTGATTTGCGGCAGATCGATGCGCCGCTCGAGCCGGCCATAAGGAATTTCCAGCCGATGGATGAGCGCCGGGCGCGCGCCTGCCGGCAGCGGGCGCTCGGCGGCGATGACGAGCTCGCCCGAATCGAGGTCGACTTCAAGATTTCGGGCTTCAACGCCCGGCAAGGCGACGATGATGCGCAATTCCGCGTCGGTTTCGAAAATATCGACCGGCGGCTGCCACGTCGGTTTTGCCGCAGCGGGCTTGCCGAGCTGGAAAAATTGACGGTGCAGGCGATCAGCGCGCGTCAGCATCTCGCACGCTTCGGCCCACATAAAACGCATGGGATCGTCAGGCATAGACATAAGGAGACACGAAAATGAATGAACGGTTCGCTTCGGCCATTGGCGCGATTTCAAGGCATGGACAAGGACATCGATCGACCATCACAGCACGGTTTCCGTGCGGCGGCACAGACGGTTTTTGCGCGGTGCAGCGACTGCTATAATGGCCGCCTTGTTTCGCCGCGCCCCCGCCACCTTGGCCCGCTTGCTCAGTCGTTCGTCGTATTTTAACGCTTCCGGCTCACTGAGATTGCAGCAATCGCGGGATGCCGCCTTTCTCACTGGATAGCTTACTGGATAGACAGGCATGACCCTGAATTCGCGCCACGGCCTGAATTTGCAACACGGCCTCGTTTTCGAGAATTTATACGAGCGCGCCGGCTTGCTGCGCGTCGACGCGGCTTTTCTGGCTTTCCTGCGGGAAAGCGATGCGAGCCTGTGCGCGAATGTGGAAGCGGCGCGCGCCCAACCCGGGGCATTGCAAAAAAAGCAGGAATCCGAACTGCTGATTGCCTTGGCGCCACATATCGACGATTTTGTCGCGCAACTGTTCGGCATCGAAGCCGAAGCGCAGGCGCTGTCGGCGCGCCATCAAGAACTCGCCCCGTTGTATAGCTGCAAGCGCCTGTTTGTGCAGCGCCGCGCGGCAACAAAAATCAAGCCGGACATCGCCGCGACCTTCGATGGCCTCGCGCTTGAAAAAGAGCTGGCGGCATCGATTGCGCCGGAACGCGACCGCACTGCCACGATGCCCGAATACAGCGTTAGCGGCGCGCCGCCGGTGGCGAGTGCAGCCGGGTCCGAATCCCGCCCCGCGGCATTTTCCGAACTGGCATTCGCGCGCCAGGTCATGGCCTGGCAACAGGACGAGGCTGTGCATGCCGCCGATCTCGATCTCGCCGCGCGCTATGCCGCCTGGGCGCTGCATACGCCCGCCGGACGTGAGCGCCATCACGACGGTGTGCTGTTCAAAGCGCCTGGCAAGCTCGACTTTCAGCATCTCGTTCCCGCGGTGCTCGTGGAAGAAAATGGCACGCGCACGTACCGCATCGCCGAGCATCATCTGCGCCGCCGCGAAGGGTTCGGCCTGACCGATTCCGGGACCGATCTCGTCGGCGCGCTCGATCAGGCAAACTACTGCATCTGGTGTCATCATCAGGATAAGGATTCGTGCTCGACGGGCCTCAAGGAAAAGATCAAGACGCCGTCGCCGAAGACGGAAAAGCAGGCCGATGCGGGCGGCAGCGATTTGCTGGACGCCCTCAAACCACAACCCGCCTTTGCCAAAGCGGGGAATGAAGATGGAGTTGGCGAAAACGTACTGCAAACCGGCGTCGTCAAACCGCCCCTGCCTTTTGAAGGGGGGAACGATAGCGGAGCCGGTGCCAGTTTGCAGAAATCGACCGCTGCCACATTCAAAAAAAGCCCTTTCGGCGTCACCCTTGCCGGCTGCCCGCTCGAACAAAAAATCTCCGAATTCCACGAAGTCAAAACGCAAGGCCATGCGATCGGCGCCCTCGCCATGATCGTGGTCGACAACCCGATGTGCGCGGCGACCGGCCACCGCATCTGCAATGACTGCATGAAATCGTGCATTTACCAGAAGCAGGAGCCGGTCAATATTCCGCAATCGGAAACGCGCACCTTGAAAGACGTGCTCGCATTGCCGTGGGGCTTCGAAATCTACAGTCTGCTGACGCGCTGGAATCCGCTCGACCTGCGCCGTCCGTACCCGCAAGCCGATAGCGGCAAGCGCGTCCTGATCGCGGGTATGGGTCCGGCCGGCTTCACGCTCGCCCATCATTTGATGAACGACGGTCACGTCGTGATCGGCATCGACGGTTTGAAAATCGAGCCTTTGCCACCGGAGATTTCAGGCGTTGACGCGCGAGGCGAGCGTGTCGCGTTCAAACCGATCCGCGATATCGCCGAACTGTACGAAGCGCTGGGTGACCGTGTCATGGCAGGCTTCGGCGGCGTCGCCGAATATGGCATTACGGTGCGCTGGGACAAGAATTTCCTGAAGCTGATCCGGCTGTTGCTCGAGCGCCGTGCGCAATTCGCGCTGTTTGGCGGCGTCCGCTTTGGCGGCACGCTGACGGTTGAACATGCTTTCGCTCCAGTGGATGCCGGAGGCATGGCTTTCGATCACATCGCGCTCGCCGCCGGCGCCGGACGCCCAACCGTGCTCGACATGCCGAACGGACTGGCGCGCGGCGTGCGTACCGCGTCGGATTTCCTGATGGCGCTGCAACTGACCGGCGCCGCCAAGCCCGACTCGATCGCCAACATGCAAATTCGTCTGCCGGTGGTCGTTATCGGCGGCGGCCTGACCGCGATCGACACGGCGACCGAAGCGCTCGCCTACTATCCGCTGCAGGTCGAAAAGTTTTTGCAGCGCTACGATGCGCTGGTTGCGTCCAAGGGAAAGGCCGCGGTGCGCGCCGCGTGGACGCCGCACGAGCAGGAGATCGCAGACGAATTCCTGCGTCATGCGCGTCAGATCCGCGAAGAACGCAGGCAGGCCGCGGCAGCGCGCCGCGAGCCGCGCATTCTGGAATTGCTGCGCGCCTGGGGCGGCGTCACCATCGCCTATCGCAAAGGTCTGATCGACAGCCCGTCCTACACCCTGAACCACGAAGAAGTCGAAAAAGCGCTGCAGGAAGGCATCGCTTTCAGCGAAGGTCTGAGCCCGCTGCGCATAGAAATCGATGAAGGCGGTTACGCGCGCGCGATTCGTCTGGCGGTGCAAAAGCGCACGGAAGACGGCAAGTGGACGGATGCCGGGGAGACCGAGCTTGCCGCGCGCACTGTGCTGATCGCGGCAGGTACGCAGCCAAATACGGTATTGGCGCGCGAAGACGCCGACAACTTTGTGCTCGACGGCCGCTATTTCCGTGCCTGCGATGAAACCGGTCAACCGGTCACCCCGGAGCGCGCGAGTTCGAAGCCGGCGCAAGCCCGCGTGTTGCTGTCGAAACGCAACGACGGCCGTTTCATCAGTTTTTTCGGTGATTTGCACCCGTCCTATTTCGGCAACGTGGTGAAAGCCATGGGCAGCGCCAAGCAGGGATATCCGGTCATCAGCGGCGTGCTCGGCCTCGTCGCGCCCACATCATCGGTGAATGCCGCCGCGTTTATCGCGGGACTCAATCGCGATCTGCGCGCGACCGTGCATGAGGTCAACCGGCTGACGCCGACCATCGTCGAAGTCGTGGTCAGGGCGCCTCTTGCCGCGCGGCGTTTTCGGCCCGGGCAATTCTACCGTTTGCAGAATTACGAAACGCGGGCGCCGCTGGTCGACGGCACACGTCTCGCCATGGAAGGTCTGGCGCTGACCGGCGCTTGGGTCGACACGGAACGCGGGCTGGTTTCGACCATCGTCCTTGAACTCGGCGGCTCGGCCGATTTGTGCGCGCTGCTCGAACCCGGTGAACCGGTTGTGCTGATGGGCCCGACCGGATCGCCGACCGAAATTCCGCATGACGAAACAGTGATGCTGGTCGGCGGCGGGCTTGGCAACGCCGTGCTGTTTTCGATCGGCCAGGCGCTGCGCCAGGCCGGCAGCAAAGTGCTGTATTTCGCCGGCTACAAAAAGATGATCGACCGCTACAAGGTCGCGGATATCGAAGCCGCGGCCGATGTCGTCGTCTGGTGTTCGGATGAAGCGCCGGGTTTCACGCCGAATCGCCCGCAGGATCGCGCGTTCGTCGGCAATATCGTGCAGAGCATGCTGGCCTATGCCGAAGGCGAACTCGGACAGCAGCCGCTCGCGATGCATGATGTCGATCGCATAATCGCCATCGGCTCGGATCGCATGATGGATGCGGTCGGCATCGCGCGCCACGCAATTCTGAAGCCGCACCTGAAGTCCTCGCATATCGCGATCGGCTCGATCAATTCGCCGATGCAATGCATGATGAAAGAAATTTGCGCGCAATGTCTGCAGCCGCAAATCGATCCCGCGACGGGCGCAACGCGCTATGTATTTTCGTGCTTCAACCAGGATCAATTGCTCGACAGCGTCGATTTCGCCGGACTGAACGCGCGCCTCGCGCAGAATTCGGTGCAGGAAAAATTGACCGCGCAATGGATCGACCGCTGCCTCGTGCGCATGCAGCGGCGGCCCGCGGCGGTCGCTTAGTACGGGAATAACAGCAAAGAAAAATCTGGGCGAAGCACGGCGTGTCCTTCGACGAGGCCAGGACTGCCTTCTTCGATGAACGTGCTCGGTTGATCGACGACCCTGACCACCCCGAGGAAGAGGAGCGCTTCGTTCTGGTGGGGCGGAGCAACGCGCTTCGGTTGCTCCTGGTCTGCCACTGCTACCGAAGTGAGGGCAATGTCATTCACATCATTTCGGCACGCAAGGCAGCAGCACGCGAGTCGAGCTCCTGTACATAGAGGCTACCCCACATGCGTAAGGAATACGATTTCTCGAAATCACGCAAGAATCCGTATGCCGCACAGCTGAACAAGCAAATCACATTCGGCTCTACGAAGACTCGATCGCGTACTTCAAAACAATCTCCGAAGAGGTTGGCATTTCGTACCAGAGCCTTATCAACCTGTACCTTCGGGACTGCGCGGCGTCGCACAGGAAGTTGAATCTCGACTGGAAATAGCAATGCATCGCCAGCAATGGGGCTGACCCTTCCCATATGGACTCCTCCCAAACTAAGCGCATCGCTATCGCCTGCCAGGGCGGCGGCAGCCACACCGCGTTCACGGCCGGCGTGTTGCGAACGCTGTTGCGCGAACTCGATGCGAGCCACCGGATCGTTGGGCTGTCCGGGACTTCGGGCGGCGCGATCTGTGCGCTGCTGGCGTGGTACGGGCTGCTGCGCGGCGATCGCCGACTCGGCATCGAATTGTTGCGATCCTTCTGGACCAGGAACGCCGCGCGGTTGCCGTTCGATGCGCTGGTCAACCTTGCGCTGGTTTCGATCAACCGTTTGCGCGGCAGCATCGCGCTGCCCGAGATCAGTCCGTATTCCTTTCCCGAAACCGCGCGCTTCCAGCTCACGCGCTTGCTTGAGGAGCTGGTGCCGTTTGCCGAACTGCCGAACCTCGTTCACCTCGGTAGCCCCGGTTTGCTGATCGGCGCGGTCGAAGTGCGCTCGGGCATGTTCACCGTGTTTCGCGGAGCGCGGTTGCGCGTCGAGCATATTCTTGCCTCGGCGGCGGTGCCGAATCTGTTCCGCGCGATGCACATCGACGGCGCGGTCTATTGGGACGGGCTGTTCTCGCAAAACCCGCCGGTGCGCGAATTCCTGAGCGAAATCGAGGATGCCAGCGACAAGCCGGATGAAATATGGATCGTGCAGATCAATCCCCAGGCGGTCGCAGCCGAGCCGGTCCGCGTGCAGGAAATCGAAGACCGCCGCAATGAATTGGCCGGCAACCTGTCGCTGAATCAGGAGATCGCTTTTATCGAACGCGTCAACGAATGGATTGCGAAACGCTGGCTGCCGAAAGAACGCTTCAAGCCGGTCCTCGTTCGCCGCATCGCGCTTGGGCTCGATCTCGATTACGCATCCAAACTCGATCGCAGTTCCGAATTCATCGCGACGCTGATGGCGCATGGCGAGGCAGTGGCGCGGGACTTTCTCAAGACAGTGTGAAAGGGCGCTGGCATTATCACGAACCTCTGATTAATCGCAAATTGTCTTTCCCGCGCAAGCGGGAATCCAGAGGTTTTGCACGTTACGAATACTCAGCGACTCTGGATTCCCGTTTGCACGGGAAATGACGCGTTTGCACGGGAATGACGCTTGACCCAGAGGTTCGCCAATAACCGCACATGCTTCTGACCATCCGTGATTTCCTGAAACTCGAATCCGCCGGCGGCCTCGTGCTCGTCGCGGCCGCCGCACTGGCGCTGATCTTCAGCAATTCACCGCTACGTGGTTTGTACCAATCGCTGCTCGCGATACCGGTCGAAATTCGCGTTGCTGATCTGCACATCGCCAAGCCGTTGCTGCTATGGGTCAACGATGGCTTGATGGCCATCTTCTTTTTTCTGGTCGGTCTCGAAATCAAGCGCGAAGTCTTGCAGGGCGAA
>JACDAM010000017.1 GCA_013695435.1 Burkholderiales bacterium
AGAGCGCAGGCAGGTACGCGCGAAGTTCTGCGTGGCCGGAGTTCATGCCGCCCATCTGCGCGCGAGCCGGCCCACCGTCCAGTAGGCGAGCACAAAAGCGCCGACGTGGTAGACCGTGTTGAGCAGGACATGAAACTCCTGACAGACGTAAATCACCAGCGCGAGATACAGCGCAATAACCGCTGCGATCAGAACGAGACGCCAGCGCAAGGCGGGATGGGGCCGCCATACGCGCAGCGCTGCGCCGAACGCCGCCATCGCCGCCGTCAGCGCAAATTCGCCGCCTCCGCCCAGAGGCCGGACATTGATTCCGCTGATCAGGTTATTGACGACATCGGCGTGCAACTCGATGCCGAAACGCTCTTCGCCGCCGCGCACTAAAAATTTGTCTTCGCCTTTCTTTTGCAAGCCGACCAGGACGATCTTGCCGGCGAAGTCCAGGAACGCAGAGGATTGTTGGGCGATCACATCTTCGTAGCGATAACGTAAACCGGGCGCCCGCAGACCTTCCAGGGGCGAAAGCCTGATCATCAATGCAGCGACCGCATCGCCCTTCTGAATGGCGACGCAGCCGGCATGAGGCAGCCTAACCTGTTCGAGCAGTGAAAATTCCAGCAGTTGCAAAGCGTCCCGCCCGCGAACTTTAAGCAGACTGTGACTGTAATCCAATCCGACCTCCAGAGGACGATAGACCGCGTGCAGCGCGAGCGCGCTCAAGATACGATTGTCGCGCTCAACCGCCAGCGGCGCGAGCGATGCATAGCCGACACGCTTGCCGATGCACAGATGTCCGACCGCGCTGGCGGCGCCATCGACGGCTGACGTTTCCCAGTTCGCCTGTGATCTGGCGCCAAAAAATACCGCAGTCCCGGAGCGCTTTGCGCTTTCCACCGCCGCAATGAATTCCGCGTCGAAATCGCTGATCTCCCGGAATTCCAGATCGAAAGCCACTGCCTTGGCCCCCGCAAGGTTACGCAATAAGCGCGCATGTTCGCCGCGCCAGCTTCGATCAAAGCGCTTGTCGAGCGCACGTTCGGTATTCTCGGTAATCGCGACGATCGCGATGTGCGGGCTGAGCGTGACCGGCGCGAACTGCTCGCCCAGCCACATCGTATAACTTTCGATCCGGGTATCGAGAGCGAAAAAATCGAACACGCGCATCCAGGCGAACAACAACATCAGAAACGCAATGGCGAGCGCGCTTGCGGCGGCAGCCCGGCCCAGCAAAACTTCACGCAGCCGCGCCCACAGCGATGTCGCCCGATCACCAGGAGCGCGCAGGCGCTCGATCAGCAAGCCGATGTCGTCGTCATAACGCGTATGCCGGAGTTGATGCGCGTTATGCTCGGCAAGGCGTGCGATGTCGGGCGGCAGATCCGCCGCGCGCGGCATGCGTGCTTCATCGATCAATATCGGAATCGTTTCGATGCGCTCGCGATCGAGGGCCGCCGCGATCTCGCGCCGGACCCAATCGTCCGGCGCATCGATGCGGCGCTGTCCCTGCGCGTCGCTGCAGACCAGCCAGCTCTTGCCGATGACCACCAGCACGGCATCGCAGGAAGCCAGCTTGTCCGCGATGACGCGCGCGAAGCGCTCCCCCGAAGCGATGTTCGACACGTCGAAGAAAACCCGCTCCGCGCCGAACTCGCGCGCCAAACGATCGCGCAAGCGCCCGGCGGCGTCGGCGCTGTCCTCTCGACGATAACTGATGAAGACCGTAGTCATCGCGTCTTTCAGACTACAGCGTTTTCAGGTATTCGATCACCCCCCAGCTCGGAGCTAGCGTGACGCCAGCGCGAATCCAGCTGGATGAAAGGGACGCGTTAACCCGGGTTTTGCGTTTCATTCCATCCAGACATTCCCCATTCAGAATCCGGGCTGCATCACGGCATATTGCCGATAACCTTTTTCATCTCATCCGCGGAAAAGGCGCGCAAGGTTTGGGTTCGCACATTGCCGAGCGAGCCCACCTTGAGCAACGCGGAGGTGACCGCTTCATCGGACCCTTCGACAGTCAAAACGAGGTCGCAATGCCCCACCGTCCAGTAGACGCTCTTGACCGTTATGCCCAGTTTCTCAGTCGTTGCCTTGAACGCTGCGAAACGATCCACCGTGTCCTTGACGCTGCGGATTCCCTGATCGGTGAAATTCATAAGAGTGATAAACGTTGCCATGATTTACCTCCAGATAAGAGCTATAGGCGGTCGCCAATCCGGGAAGAACGATGGAGAAAGGCCGTCATTTCTCCGGATCAACCGGTTCACATGCTTTGGTCCGCACGATCGATCAGTGCGTTCGAGGGCAAGTTCCGTTCGACGAGCGGTCAGGCGTCCCACCCGTCACGTTGCAATAATCTTCCTCTCGGAACCATTCTTCTACCGTGGCGCGTTGGTCGTAAATACGACTAAAGCACGAGTACTGAAGTCATAGGCACGCGCCGCGCGGAATCACGCGAAAATTTGCGCCTTCTTGTTCTTGCCGCTGCCCTCGAGCTGCGGATGCTGCGGGTAGCCGCCTTCGTCGAGCAGCGCGTTGACGCGCGTATGCAGTTGCGCGTAACTGATTTTGTAATTGGCGGCGCGTATCGCCTGCAGCACGAAATACGTCATCGCGCCGTGATAGGTCCCGCCGATCAACGCGTCGTACGAATATTCGCGGTCGGTGCACCCCGAAAGCAGTAGTTCCTTCATTTTCGATTGCGGATATCTGGTCTTGCCTTTGGGTTTCGCTTTCCACGGATTGTCGAGCACGGCTTTGCCCAGGAGCGCGGGATTCAGAAAACGCACGCGGCGATCGTCGGGCGTGCGCATGCCCGGAATGATTTCGCTGATCGCAGCGCGCGTCACTGTTCCGGAATGGCAGGAATCCGAAATCATGTCGAGCTTTACCCCTTTCGGCAGGCCGGAAAAAAGCTCGCGCAGTTCGTCATCGATGATCAAATTGTCCTGCGTGTCGTAGGGGCACAGCGCTTCATCGTAACTGGGCTCGTCACCGCTCGCATCGGCGACATAGGTGCCGTGTGAGGAGTTGCTGAAAACCAGCACATCGCCGCTTTTCGCGCCAGTCAGCAACTTCTTGATGCCGTCGATGATTCTGGATTTGATCGCCTCGGCATCGGTCGCGAGCTTCACATCCGAAGACGCGAAATCGTAGTGTTCGACGAGCAGCTTGGCCCACGCCCTGGCGTCGTTCACGCAGCCGTTCAAATCGCTGCCATCGCCGGGATAGTCGTTGATGCCGACGCAGAATGCTCTCCTCGCCATGATTTTTCTCCTGGGAATAAATGCTCGATTTGCGGCGCCGGGCCGGGCCTTAGGCCATCTTCCGATACTTCGCCAGGTTATTTCGCCGCGGGCGTGCCGAATAACCGGAACTCATAGGCGAGCGCCTGATCGCCGCCATCGTGTCTGGACAGCAACTTCATTTTCAGATACCTGGCCTTCACCGGTGAAAACCTGAACTCCTGAAACGGAGTTTTGAACAACTTGATGTTTTGAGTCATAAACTTTCCGATCGGATCGAAACGGCCGGTCGGGTTATCGTTCGACGCCAGCAGTTCAAACTCCTTGATGTGGTACCCGCTAGTGCCTGGAATCAGGACAGCAAAGGTGTCGAAGACCGCGGCCTGCTCGTCGTGAAATGCAAATACGCTTTCGCCCTTAATCCAGAACTGATCCTCTTCGCCGTCGATGGTTTTCGCCCAATCGTCGCTCGACGCCACCAATATCTGGCCGCCGTTTTCACTGGCCAGCAGGTTGACCCGGCCCGCCGCTGCCGGCTTTACGCTGGCGCTCTGGATACCCGGCGGCCGATCGACAATTTGAGAGGACGAGACTTCTGCCGCTGGCTCGT
>JACDAM010000018.1 GCA_013695435.1 Burkholderiales bacterium
TTGCGGCTCCTTGCGAGGCAATAAGCATCGCTTCCTCGCCGCGCCTTGCCTGCGGACTTTCTGGGGGTAACGCACGCATGGAATTAGTGTAAACAGGCCCTAATTCAGCGTGAAGCTGCCGCGACCGCGTCGCGAATGATTTGCGCAAGACGGAGCGCGCCGGCGCCCGCTGCGTCGCGATCCGCGAACACCAGATAGAGCTGGACATAGCGCTCGCCGCCCTCGCATAGCGGAAGCGGCTTCAGCGTCCCCTCGGCCAACTCGGCGCGTATCTTCTCTTCCGGGAACCACGCGTATCCGTAGCCGGCGCGCGCCGCCGCCATCGAAGTCGCCATATGACTGAGGGTCCAGCGCTGCGTCGCCTCGATTGTTGGCGGGGTCGCGCGCTGCGTTCCAGACTCGCGCACCACAAGCTGGCGTTGCGCGCGCAGGTCCTGCATGGTGACCGGGCGGCCGAGTTGGTGCAGCGGATGTTCGGGGTGCGCGACGAGCACGAAGCGCAGACGCATCAATGGATCGCCCAGAAAGCCCTGCGGGACCCTTCCCGTGATCGCAAGATCGACCTGCCCCTGCAACAGCGCCTCAGGCGTGCCGCCGAGCACCGACTCGATGACTTCGATGCGGGTGTGCGGGCTCTCCTTGCCAAACCGGTGCAGGCATTCGAGCAGCAGCCAGGTCGGGAAGACAATCTCTACCGCGAGGCCGATCTCCGCCTCCCAGCCCGCGGAGAGTTTGCGCGCGGCGCGTTCAAGTCCGCTCGCCTCGTCGACCAAAGTACGCGCGCGGCGGTAGAGCAACGCGCCGGTCGGCGTGAGAATCGCCTTGCGTCCCTCGATCTCGAACGCCTTTACGCCGAGCAGCGATTCGAGCTTCTGCACCGCGTAAGTCACAGAGGACTGGCTTTTGTGGAGCGCCTCCGCCGCCTTCGCGTAGCTGCCGGAATCCACCACGGCAAGCAAAGCCCGCCACTGCTCCAAACTGATGTGGGGAGTCTGTTCCATCTACTAAGTAGATTGGTTAGACCGAATATTTGCGCTATTCAATCTAGCCAGTCAATCGTTAAATAGCAGGTTCGAACGCGCCTAATCGACGCCTCATGCTTTGGGCTGCGATTGGGCTGGAGCCCAATGGAGACAAATGATGACGAAAATCCTAGTGCTGTATTACTCGGCGTACGGCCACATCGAGAACATGGCGGGAGCGATCGCCGAAGGTGTCCGTGAGGCCGGCGCCGAGGTCGTGATGAAACGGGTGGCGGAACTCGTCCCGGAAGAAGTCGCGCGGAAATCAGGATACAAGCTCGACCAGGCGGCGCCGCTGGCGACCGTAAATGAACTGCCCGACTATGACGCAATCATTTTCGGGACGCCGACCCGCTACGGCAATATGACCGCGCAGATGAAAAACTTCCTCGACCAGACTGGCGGGTTGTGGATGGCGGACAAGCTGGTCGGAAAAGTCGCGTCCGTCTTCACTTCGACCGGAAGCCAGCACGGCGGCCAGGAGTCGACGATTCTCACCTTCCATCCGGTGTTGTTCCATCTCGGCATGATCGTCGTCGGACTGCCCTACAGCTTCAAGGGCCAGATGCGTGAGGACGAGATTACCGGCGGCACGCCGTACGGTGCTTCGACCCTGGCCGGCCACGGCGAGCGGCAGCCGAGCGCGAATGAGCTCGACGGCGCCCGGTTTCAGGGGCGGCACGTCGCGAGCATCGCGGCCAGGCTCAAAGACTGAGTCCCTGAACGGAGCCATTCCCGAAACACTTTGTAAGACGAACGACCGCTATCAAAGGAGCGATTACAAATGAGCGTCAGACACTTCACGAGTAACGATGCGAAGTTTTACCAGTACACCGACCGCGAGATCTTCGTTGGCGATGTCCTGGATTCATCGAACAGCGACACCATGAGCGTCGGCTTTTACCGGAAAAAGGAAGGGCGAGAAAAACGAATGGATCGTCACCTATGATGAAGCTCTTATCGTAACGAAGGGCGCCCTGACCGTGCGTTTTGCCGATGGCGCGAAAACCGCCAAGGCGGGCGAGGTTATCTTCCTCACCAAGGGCACGCAGATCGGCTACGAGGCCGCGGAAGACGACACCGAGGTCGTGTACGTGACCTATCCGCATTGGATGGACGCACAAAAGAAGTCGGAGCACGCCCACCTGCTCGATTCGTACCACCCTGCATGAGCGGCGGGCGTGGCGGGACAGCGAACATCGGCGGTTCGCTCTCCCCATCGAGAACACGACAGTGACGACATCGATCGACCTCAATGCCTATCTGGAGAGAATCGCTTACCCAGGCGAGCGCGCGCCGACCCTGGCGACGCTTGCAGCCATCCATGTACGCCATACCGAAGCCATCGCCTTCGAAAACTTGAACCCGCTCATGGGATGGCCAGTTCCTCTCGACCTTGAATCGCTGCAGAAAAAGATGGTGCGCGACGGCCGCGGCGGCTACTGCTATGAGCATAATCTGCTGCTCAAACACGCGCTCGAGGCGCTCGGCTTTCACGTGACAGGGCTGCTCGCGCGCGTTCTCTGGAGCGCGCCTGAAGGCGCAATCACAGCTCGCAGTCACATGCTGTTACGCGTAGACCTCGATCAGCCGTACATCGTGGATGCGGGATTTGGCGGCGTCACTTTGACCGGACCGCTTCGCCTTGTACCCGGCATCGAACAAGCGACGCCGCATGAACCGTTTCGCCTCGTCAAAGTAGACGACGAATTTATCGAAGAAGTCAGAATTCGCGAGGCATGGGTACCGCTCTACCGCTTCGGTCTGCAGAAAGCGTTTCTGCCCGACTATGAAGTCATCAACTGGTACACCTCGACCCGTCCCGAGACGCTTTTCGTGACTGAGCTGCTCGCCGCGCGGCCGGTGTCCGATCGCCGCTATGCGTTGCGCAACAATCAATTCACTGTGCACTATTTGAATGGGAGAACTGAGCGGCGCATCCTCGCGAATGCCGACGAGATGCGCGAGATTCTCCGAGGCCCATTCGGTCTGACCTTGCCTGATGCTCCAGAACTCGATGCTGCTCTCAAGCGGTTGACGGCGGCAGCCTAGCGCGAAGGCGAAATCGGGCTAAAAACACGGGTTTGCTCTGATCCGACGCCACATCGAATCTCGCGCCCGTTGAGGTGCCCCATCGCTGTAAAGGAAGGAATCCAGTGCGAAATCGCCGACTCTACGCGATAATCACGTAGACGCAATTCATCGTCGATCAAAGCTGGATCGCTTCGTTCAGGTTTGGAGCGGATCGCGGGCACTGTACTCCGCTCTTGAAAGCACCGGCTCTTGCGCCACCGACCGCAGTCCGGGGAGGGGTCGGCATGCTTTTTTTGGCGACACATTTGTTTCCGAATGATCCGACCGACAATATCGTTTCGCCTCTCGATCTTTGCTGCGCTGTTCGCCTCCGTATTATGCGGGTCGTATTCAGCTACGGCGTTCGCTTTCGACTTCGCCGATGTCGCGCAGCGCGCCATGCAGCTGGCCGCCGCTCCATTCAAGAATCCGCCGTCGAATCTGCCGAAGGAATTGCAAGCGCTGGATTACGACCGCTATCGCGATATTCATTTCAAGCCGGATCAGGCGTATTGGCGCAACGCCGGCTTGCCGTTCGAGCTTGCTTTTTTTCATCAGGGTTTCTACTACGACCAGCCAGTCAGAATGAATGAAGTCGCAGCGGATGAGATTCGTGAAATTCCGTTCAGTCCCGCGCTTTTCGACTATGGCAAAACGTCGCTCGATGCGCAGGAGATGCTGGGTCTGGGGTTCGCCGGCTTTCGCGTCCACTATCCCCTCAACACGCCGGCTTACAAGGACGAGGTACTGGTTTTTCTCGGCGCTAGCTATTTCCGCGCGATCGGCAAAGGGGGGCGCTATGGCTCGTCGGCGCGCGGTCTCGCGCTCGATACCGGAGTCATGTCGGGCGAGGAATTTCCGCGCTTCGTCGAATTCTGGATCGAGCGCCCGACGGCCAGGGCAAAAGAAATCGTCATTTACGGTTTACTCGATTCGCGGCGGGCGACAGCGGCTTACCGATTCGTTTTGAGACCGGGCGGCGAGACCGTGATGGACGTCAGCGCCCGGCTTTACCTGCGCGAGAATGTCGCCAAGCTCGGCATAGCACCGCTCACCAGCATGTATTTTTTCGGCGAGAACCAGCATCCCCAAAAAGAGGACTTCCGCCCCGAAGTGCATAACTCCGATGGCCTGTCGGTATTGACCGATACGCATGAGTGGCTGTGGCGGCCCTTGGTCAATCCGAAGCGCCTGCTGGTCACTTCGTTCGCGATGAACAATCCAGCGGGCTTCGGCCTCATGCAGCGCGATCGCAATTTCGCAAGTTATGAAGACCTCGAAGCCCGCTACGAACTGCGCCCGAGTGCATGGGTTGAGCCGCTTGGTTCGTGGGGTTCGGGAAGGGTCGAACTGGTACAGATACCGACCCAGGACGAAACCAACGACAACATCGTTGCGTTCTGGGTGCCTGACAATCCGCCGCCGCCGGGGCAACCATTCGACTTCGCCTATCGGCTGTCGTGGCAGAGCCGATCGGCGCAGCGGCCGGCATCTTCATGGGTCGCGCAGACGCGGCGCGGCCATGGCTACGTGCGCAAACCCGATGACAGCATCCTGCTCACGATCGATTTCGAAGGCCCGGTATTCGACAAGCTTGCGGAGGGAGCCAACGTGGCAAGCGTCGTCTCGGCCGACGGCAACGGCAAAATCCTTGAGCACAACATCTATCGCAATGAAGCGTCTGGCGGCTGGCGCAGCGCGATTCGATTGCGCCGCGTCGACGATGACAAACCGGTCGAGCTGCGCGCACATCTGCGCAGCGGCGATCGCGTCCTGAGTGAATCATGGAATTACATACTCCCAGTGCAGTAGTCGATGCGCCGCGCCCGGCGTCGCGCATCGAGCGTTATCTCGATCGCTTGCCGTTGCCGCCCGCGCTTCGCACCAAATGGCTTGCGGAAGCGAGCCGCTCCGGGCTCGTCGAACCGCGTGCGCAGATGACGGAGTTGCACGGCATCATCGCCGGGCGCGAGGTTGAGCGCGACGATCCTGCGTATGCGTCGATCGGACGGCGGCTTGCGCTCGGCTTGTCGGTATCGCAGAACGTGGACATCGGCGCCACGCCGCCGTCCACGCCCGCGACGCCGTCCACGTCCAACCGCGACTCTTGTGAAAATCAGCCGAAGACTGCGCGTTCTCCGCTTGCGATGGCTGCGACCGATGTTTATGGCCGAACGCGCCTCGTCACTACGCCGTCGATGAACCGCACATCGATGGCGCCCCGCCGCTTGATTTCGCACTTTCCTTTATTCGCTTCGATCAAGACGCGCTTGATGCACGAGCGGCGGCGTCCTCATGCGCATGAACGAAACGAAGACGAAGCTCCGTCGCGCGGCAAACGCGATGCCTGGTACGCCGCAGCGGCGGTTCGGCGCACGACGCTACTCTTCATAGTGCTCGCCCAGACCTATATCGCGACCAGCTTCATGACTGCCGTCCTGCCGTATCAGGGAAGTCAGTTGCTCGAAATCGCCGTCCTTATCCTGTTCGCGATCCTGGTC
>JACDAM010000019.1 GCA_013695435.1 Burkholderiales bacterium
TTGTCGCTTCAGTTTCCTCTCGTGATGAGCTTGAATGCCTTTCTTGATCCCTTTGAGAAAGAACCGCTCCAAACCTTTATGTCTAAAGCTCTTGATCACTGGCTATAGTGTATCGTGTAACGATACATGATGCAAGAGCATAACGATGCGATTGAGCGAGGAGCCCCTACAATGAGTAGCGAAGCCCGGCTTTGGTACAGATAAATACAAGCGGCCTGTGGAGGTGGTGGACTGGGCCCGCAGTATGACCGAGCCTGAACAGGCTCAGGACTCCATTTCTTTCCTGGGGCCTGCCCTTCGGCAGCGGCATTGCCCGGCGTCCCGGACAGCGGCTCTATCCTGATGCAAAAGCGAATAAATCGAGTCTGAGCTAACCCGTATTTTCCGGACACTTTTGAAGGTAGACAATACCTGTGGAGGTGTCGAATGGGAAAGTCGATTGAGAAGGTCAATCCCGAGCGCCGGCGGGCTCGGTTCGCGAAGGGATTCAAGGTCGAAGCGGTTCGTTTGCCGGAGCTGGGCCAAAAGCCAGCGACTCAGCTTGCCTTGGAACTGGGAATAGCCCGCAATCAGCTCTACAAGTGGCAAGAGCAGATGAGACGCGCAGGCGTATCAGGCGCGTTTCGCGGTCCCGGCGCAAAACCACTGGACGAGCAAAGCGAAGTCGAGCGGTTGAAGCGCGAGTTAAAGCGCGTCACTGAGGAGCGCGACATCCTAAAAAAGGCCGCGGCGTACTTTGCGAAAGAACTGCCGTGAAGTACGGCTTCATCCGGAAACATCAAGCGCAGTTCGCAGTGAGTTCACTGTGCCGCGCGCTTGCGGTATCGCGCAGCGGTTTCTATGCGTGGCGGGATCGGCCACTCAGCTGCCGTGCACAGCGTCATGCCGATCTGCTTGTCGAAATCCGCCGCGTGCATGCCGAGCATCGTGAAGCCTATGGCGCCATCAAGACCGGGCGTGCGCTGCAACGTCAAGGGATGCCTGCGGCAAGCACTGCGTGGCGAAGCTCAGGCTTAAAGCCGGGATCGAGGCCAAGAGAAAGTACTACTTCCGGGTGATCACCGAACACCACCACACGAAAGCCGCGGCGCCTGATTTGATCAAGCGGCAATTCGCCTCAATAGCGCCCGATCGCGCGTGGGTCGGTGACATGACCTTCATCCGCACCCGGGCCGGCTGGTTGCATTTGGCGGTTCTTGGCGATCTGTATTCACGGCGCGTGGTGGGATGGGGAATGAGCGAACGGCCGAATGAGGGATTGCCACTCGCCGCGCTGGAAATGGCCTTCATGCATCGGCGGCCCGAACATGGCCTGATTCACCACACCGACCAAGGGCCCATCTATCGCGCTCATTCCTACCGGGCTCTGATGGCTGAATGTGCAGCCGAGCATGGGGGCGAAGGACAGCGCTTACGACAATGCAGTGGCGGAGAGCTTCTTCTCCAACCTTAAGAACGAACTCGTCCACCATTGCGATTTCGTTACACGGGACCACGCGAGAGCCGCAATCTTCGATTACATTGAGCTGTTCTATAACCGCAAGCGCATCCACCAATCGCTCGGCTATCGCACTCCTGAAGAGGTTGAACGAGAATGGCGTGGGGCTTAATTAACCTGTCCGGGGAAACTGGGTTAGCTCAGTCTGACCCTATTTACCTACCTACCCCGGCGATAGCCTATCAATCGCCCGTGCAGTTCGAACGTGGACTTCGCCGCGTATGCGAAAGCGTTGGGAATCCGCAAATCATCTACGAACGCCCTCTTAAGGCACGCGCGTCGAATATTCTTCGGCTGCGCGGACTGTCGCCTTGCGATTACGGGTTCGGCGCGATGCCGATTCCTGCAGGGCGCGTTCGATCGCCTCGTTCAAACCGGCCCAATGGCCCGGCATAACGCGGTGAATAAAGCGCCAGATGCGCGATTGCGTCGGCTCGACCGCCGATTCCAGCAAGGGATGAGCGGTCGCGAAAACGCGATCGGCTTCGTCGTGCGCAATTTCCTCGACTATCGAAATACGATACTGGACACCGGCTTTTGATTTCTGCACTTGCGATGAAGTGACTCGCACCGGAATCAGGCGTCCATCCTTGTGCAAATAACGTTTTTGAATCGCGTAGCTGCGCATCTTGCCTGTCACCAGTTGCGCCAGCAGCTTCTCCTCCTGGACCAGATCGTCCGCGTGCGTGATATCGCGAAAAGACATTTGCAGCAACTCGTCGCGCGAATAGCCCAGCAATTGGCAAAGCTTTCTGTTGACGTTGAGCAGCGATCCGCTCAGGTTGACCTGCTCGATGCCGATCGGCACCCGTTCCCAGCGCGATGCGAACAGACGCTGCGCGATTTTTTCGAAACCGGTTTTCCCCTTGAGCCGCAAGGCGCGTTTCTCGACGATATGCCATGACGCCACCGCCAGAAGCAAGGTCGGCACAAAAGACAGGGCGAGCAGTTCGAGAGCCGCAAGATCGCGATTGAAATACACGATCGTCTGCTGCACCGGATAGTGATAGATATAAAGCCCGTACGAATAGTCGCCGATGCGGTTGAACGCATCGATACGCAGGCGCGGCTCGTAGGCAACCCACAGCACCGTATACGCCAGTGAAAAGCCGAACACGCCCAGCGCCAGCGAATAGTAGCCGAAAAGATAAAGCAGAGTGATCAGCGCGCCGAAGACAACCACGCCAAACGCGTTCAACGGAATATGGTCGCGGTTGATGTACAGAAACGAGCCGAGCGCAAAGTAGCTCGCAAGGCGCGGCATGTTGATCATCTCTTCCTTGAGGAGCGTGAATGCGTCGGGCCATTCGAAGGTAAAGATGATCGCCAGAATAAAGAAAATATTGAATATCCTGCGGTTCTTTAAAATACCCAGCGCGCCGATCAAGGCGACCGCGCAGTAAAGACGCGTTTCCTTGGGCAGGGTCCAAAGCGCACCGTTGACCGAATCGGGAACTGGATTGTTCTGAAATACCCCGGGCAGGATGTAAACGGTCTCGAGCAGGCTCAGGTTAAGCAGAAAGTACCACCAGGTTTGCCACTCGCTGAAGTACGAAGACAAGGGCAAAGTGGTGGTCAGCGGTCCGACGATCAGCACGGTCAGAACCAGCGCGATGAATAGCGCCGGCAGGATGCGCAGGAAGCGCGCTTCCAGAAATACCCAGACGTTCGCCCTCTGCAGGAAGCTTTGCGTTACCAGGAAACCGCTGATGACGAAGAAAATGTTGACGCCGAGATCGCCGGAGTCCCAGCGCGGCGTTCCGACCAGGACCGGCACGAAGGCGTCCTGCCCGCCGTTGACGGTAAAACTGTGCGCAAAAATGACCATAGATGCCGCAATAAAGCGCAGCAAATTGAAATTATTGTCACGACCCTGACAATAATCGGCGATCGTTTTTTGCATCGTCTATCCGTATCTACGAAATAAAAAACGCCATTCTTCCGGCGCACTTGGCATTTTTGCAACCGCGATCCTAATCCTGGTTTTACTGCCGCCGCAACTATTGTGCCATAGGAATTCACAAGTCGGATGCTCTCCGCTCGGCGGCATATCAACAACCACGCTGTCCCGCCGCCACTGGCAGGCAAAGCTAAGTCAGGCCGCGACATTCGATTGCAGAGTCGGATTGGCAAACCAAAGAGGTGCACAGCGGTCACAATGGATTGGCCTGCACCACGGCGCGGCCTGCCTACGACGCGGATGATAAAACCAGCGGTAATCTTCGCCATCACGCTGCTGTCGGCGCCCGCGGCTGCGCACGTCATCGAGAAATCCGGCCGCTATGCCTTCTTGCTCACCTGGAACCCCGACCCGTGGCTGATCGCGGCGCTGCTCGCGACTTCCGCGCTTTATGCCATCGGGCTCGGGAATCTTCGAGGCGAACATACGCGGACCAAGCTGCCGCAATGGCGCGCTTTGGCGTTTTGCGGCGGATGGCTGGCGCTCGTGGCGGCGCTGATTTCGCCGCTCGATGCGCTCGGCAGCATGCTGTTTTCGGCGCACATGGTCCAGCACGAACTGCTGATGCTGGTCGCAGCACCCTTGCTGGTGCTCGGCAAACCGCTCGCCGTGTTCGTATGGGGTCTGCCCGCATCATGGCGGCGCGCACTCGCCAGCCCGTTCCGGTCGAACTTGTGGAAACGGCCGTGGCATCGGCTGACGAGGCCGCTGGCGGCGTGGACCATACACGCCGTCGTGCTCTGGGCCTGGCATGCACCATTGCTGTTTCAGGCCAGCCTGCGGAACAACGCCATCCACGAACTGCAGCACGCCAGTTTTCTGCTGTCCGCGCTCCTGTTCTGGTGGGCATTGCTGCGCGGCCGCACGCGTCTGTCGGCCGCGCTCTACGTCTTGACGACGATGATCCACACCGGCGTGCTCGGCGCATTGCTGACATTCGCGCCCGAGCCCTGGTATCCGCTTTATCTCGCCACGACGGCGGCGTGGGGTTTCTCGCCGCTCGAGGATCAGCAACTCGGCGGCCTCATCATGTGGGTGCCGGCTGGATTCGTCCTGATGTTCGCCGGGCTGTTACTGCTCGGCAAGTGGTTATCGGCGCAGTCTCTTCGAAACCACTCGCTTCGAAATCAGCCGCTTCGAAATCCTGATACCGAGCCGGTTACTGCGGCGCATGGTGTCGAATCATGAAGCATCTTTCACTTCTCTTGGCTTTACTGGGCCTTGCCGGATGCGGCGAAAAACCGGTGACGCCCCTGGCCGACGCGCGCGGCGATGCCGAACGCGGCAAGCAGCTATTGTGGCAATACGGCTGCGGTGCGTGTCACAGCATCCCCGAGGTCAAGGGTGCTTTCGGCAACGTCGGCCCGCCGCTTGAAGGCATGGCTGAGCGCGTGTATCTCGCCGGCTTCCTTCCCAACACGCCGGAAAACATGGTGCGCTGGATACGCGCGCCGCAAGCGGTCGATCCGCTGACCGCGATGCCCGACCTGAAAGTGACCGAAGCGCACGCGCACGATATGGCGGCGTACTTGTACCGGTTGAAGTAGCGCGGCGCCGGACGCTTCACTCTCCATGCGTTCACTCTCCATGTTCATCGACTTCCCTCCAATTTTCTGCTTGCCCGTTTTGGGAAGGACAAAACGCGAGTTCGGCGGTTTTACCGAGGCTGCCGAGCACAACCGCGTTTTGCCCCAACGCCGCGCCGAGCCGGATGGCTTCTTCCGGCGGGATGCCGAGGATGAGGAAGCTTTCTTCCGCAATCCAGCCAGCCTCCTGCGGTACGCCTCGACCCGGAAAGACGCGATATCGCAGCTCCTGCAACCGGCTGCGAAGCTGCCCACTACGCTCGCGGTTTTCAGCAGCCGATAAGCGCTCCGAGCCGGGGTTGTTGGCCGTGACAAAGGCCCAATACGTTTCACCGGATTCGCGCAAAAGCGCATCGACCTCGCCGCTAGCTTCGCCGATCCGGATGACGAATGCGCCTCCGAGGCGATCGACAGTGTAAGCCGTGCTCCGGTAAGCGTGCGCCAACGCCTCACGCGCAGAGCCGGTCACGGGATTGTTTTTTGCCACACGTCCTCGCATACGAGGTCTATGGATTTTCACGTTGCGGTTTTCCTACAAACCCCTATACCAATAGCGGGCCGATGGTCGCGGGTAACGCGCTTTTCGCGGGCAAACCGGCCCGGCTGCTGAATCGAATTAACGCCAAAGCTGATAAGCTGGCTGTGTAATTTTGCCAGCGATTGAAAAAAGTACCAGACCGCTCGAGCGATCATCGCGAATGACAACACGCTTTATCGCGAATTCCGCTAGCCGGAATCCCGGGGGAACGGCCATCCGAACATTGATCGCACTGCTCGTGCTCGCTCTACTCGCGGCAGCCGGCGGAACGCTGTTTATCTACTTCGGCGTTTACAACGTCGCAGCGACAGAGCAGCACACAGGGCCCGTGTACTGGCTGATGCATGTCGCCATGCGCCGCTCGGTGCAGCAGCGCGCCAAACACATCGCGGTGCCGCCGCTTGACGAGCGTGCAACCATCGAACGCGGCTTTCGGCTTTACGAGGCGAACTGCGAAATCTGCCATGGCGGACCCGGTGTCGCCCCCGATGCGATCGCACTCGGCCTGACGCCGTTGCCGGCCAATCTCGCCCATACCGCGCTGCATTGGGAACCGGCCGAGCTGTTCTGGGTGATCAAGCACGGCATCAAGATGGCCGGCATGCCGGCCTGGGAGTTTCGGCTTCCCGAACCGGATCTGTGGGCGATCGTCGCTTTCCTGCAGGAGTTGCCTAAACTCACGCCGCTGCAATACAAGGCTATCGCGCAATCGCTGCGTGAAGTCGATGCGGAAGCGGTGCCATCGTTGCCTGACGCGACGCCGGGACGCGGCGATGTCGAGCGCGGCAAAACAGCGGTTTATCAGTACGCGTGCGTGACGTGTCATAAAATACCGGGCATCGTCGGCGCCAACGCGCCGGTCGGCCCGCCGCTCGACAAAATCGCGACCCGCGTTTTTATCGCCGGCACCCTGCCGAACACCCCTGAGAACATGATCCGCTGGCTGCGCTCGCCTCTCGCGGTCAATCCAAAAACCGCGATGCCCGATCTGCGCGTGACCGAGCGCGACGCGTGGGACATCGCGGCGTACTTGTATACGCTGAAGTGAATGCATGAAGCGGCTCGGCATCGCAATAAGTAACGCCTTGCCCGTTATCTGCGGTTGTCTGCTGCTCACCGCCTGCGGCGGCATCCAGTCTGTCTTCGATCCGCATGGTCCGAATGCCCGGCACACCGCGCACATCGGCTGGGTGATGTTTATCGGCGGCACGCTGATCTTTCTCCTCGTCGCTGCCTTCGCGGCATACGCGATCCTGCGCGAACCGGAACAGCGCGGCTGGATCGCGCGGCACGGTTTCATTATCGGCGGCGGCATCGTGTTTCCGCTGATCACGCTGACCGCGCTGTTGATTTACGATTTTCGCACGACGCGCGCGATCGGCGCCGGGCTTGATTCCCCTGTGTTTGCAATCGAGGTCGTCGGCGAACAATGGTGGTGGCGCGTGCGGTATGCGGGCGGTGGCGATGGTGATGGAAATGCCGATGCTGCCGGCGCAGGGTTCGTTGTCAGCGCCAACGAAATCCATATCCCGGCCGGCCGCACCGTGACGTTCGCGCTGACAAGCGCCGATGTCATTCACAGTTTCTGGGTGCCGAACCTCGCCGGCAAGCTCGACATGATTCCGGGGCGCACCACGACGCTCCGCATTCAGGCCGATCGCGCCGGCGTATTTCGCGGCCAATGCGCCGAATACTGCGGCGGCCCGCACGCGAAAATGGCGTTTTATGTCGTCGCGCACGAGCCGGAGGAATTCGAACGCTGGCTGGCGAACGAGCGCACGCCGGCGCAGCCGCCCGGCACGCCATTTCTCGCTCAAGGCCAACGCCTGTTTCTGGGAACGTCCTGCGCGGTCTGTCACCAGATACGCGGCACGGATGCGCGAGGACAAGTAGGCCCCGATCTCACACACGTCGGCAGCCGTATATCGATCGGCGCCGGCATCCTGCCCAACAATACCGGCACCTTGGCCGGCTGGATCGCGTCGAGCCAGCATTTGAAACCCGGCAACCGGATGCCGTCGTTCGACGCCTTTACCGGCGAAGAACTGCGCGCGCTGGCGGCGTATCTGGAGAGTTTGAAGTGACGCATCCGTCATGCCGAGTCCGATGGCCGGCGATAATCTCCAGGAATGCGCTATCAGACGCTTCCCCTTTTGAAAAAGGGGGACAGGGGAGGATTTTCGGTGGCGCCAAACGCGACGGCGTCACGCCCCTCGCTACGCTCTCCCCCCTACCCCCTTTTTCCAAAGGAAGCATGTGCGCCTCCCTTCTTTCGGGGAGAACCCATGGACCAGAAGTTCGGTACAGGAAGCAATGGATGCTTCGATGACCCTTCCCAATCCCCTGCCGCGCCCAGCCGATGAGTTGGAGAAACTCAAGGAAGTCTGGAAACCGCCGGGCGGGTGGCGGATCATCACGGCCGTCAACAACACGCATATCGGCCTGTTTTACGTCGGCACCGCGTTCCTGTTTTTCCTGCTGGCGGGCGTGCTCGCGCTCTTGATGCGCGCGCAGCTCGCGGTTCCCGAAAACGACCTGATCGGCCCCGACACCTACAATCAGCTCTTCACCATGCACGGCACGGTGATGATGTTTCTGTTCGCCGTGCCGGTGGTCGAAGCGATGGGCGTGCTGCTGCTGCCGAACATGCTGGGCGCGCGCGATCTGCCGTTCCCGCGGCTTTCCGCCTATGCGTTCTGGGCCTATTTCGTCGGCGGGCTGGTGTTTTTCTGCAGCCTGTTCTTCGGCCTCGCGCCGCAGAGCGGCTGGTTCATGTATCCGCCGCTTTCGAGCTATCAGTATTCGACCGGCATCAACGATGATTTCTGGCTGCTCGGCATCGGCTTCATCGAAATTTCCGCGATTGCCGGCGCCATCGAAATCATCGTTGGCGTGCTGCGCACGCGCCCCCCTGGGATGACGCTCGACAAGCTGCCGATTTTCGCGTGGGCGATGCTGGTATTCGCGGGCATGATCGTGTTCGCGTTCCCGGCAGTCATCCTCGCGACCACCTTGCTCGAACTGGAGCGCGCGTTTCATTGGCCGTTCTTCATCGCCGAAAAAGGCGGTGATCC
Source organism: Burkholderiales bacterium (assembly GCA_013695435.1). NCBI lineage: Bacteria > Pseudomonadati > Pseudomonadota > Betaproteobacteria > Burkholderiales > Burkholderiales bacterium. Next base: position 8,657 of record JACDAM010000019.1, read on the forward strand.
ACTGCTGTGGCAGCATCTTTTCTGGTTCTTCGGCCATCCCGAGGTCTATATCATTTTCCTGCCGGCCGCCGGCATGGTGTCGATGATCGTTCCGGCGATGACGGGGACGCGGCTGGTCGGCTATAAATTCATCGTGCTGGCGCTGGTCGGCGTCGGCTTCCTGAGCTTCGGTCTGTGGGTGCATCACATGTTCGCGACCGGCATTCCGCGGCTCAGCTTAAGTTTTTTCTCGGCGGCAAGCATGGCGGTGGCGATCCCTTCAGGCATCCAGGTGTTCGCGTGGATTGCGACCATCGCCAGGGGCAAACTCAGACTCACGGTGCCATCGCTGTTCGTGCTCGGCTTCCTGTTCATATTCGTGCTCGGCGGCCTGACCGGCGTCATGGTCGCCGTCGTGCCGTTCGATCTACAGGTTCACGACACGTATTTCATCGTCGCGCATTTTCATTACGTGCTGTTCGGCGGCATGGTGTTTCCGCTGTTCGCCGCCCTCTATTACTGGATGCCGTTCGTGAGTTCGCGGCCGCTGTCGGAACGCCTCGGCCGCTGGGCTTTCGGCCTGATCTTCATCGGCTTCAACGTCGCGTTTTTTCCGATGCACGCGACCGGTCTGCTCGGCATGCCGCGCCGCGTCTACACCTACTCGGCCGGACTCGGCTGGGACACGCTGAACATGGTCTCGACGATAGGCGCGTTCACGATCGCCACCGGCGTGATCGTGTTTCTGGCCGATCTCGCGCGCAATTTCCGGCCGGCCAGCGAAGAAAACGCCGGTAATATCTGGAATGCCGGCACGCTGGAATGGCTGCCCAGCGGCCACTACTCGGTGCGCAGCATTCCGGTCGTTACGAGCCGCGAGCCGCTGTGGGATCAGGCCAACCTGGCGGACGACGTCGAAGCCGGCCGCTACTACCTGCCGGGCGCGCCGACCGGTCGCCGCGAAACGCTGATCACAAGCCCGATCGATGCCGAACCCCAGCATCTGCTGCAGTTGCCGGGGCCGGGCTGGCCGCCGCTGTTGTCGGCGGTTTTCACGGCGGCGTTCTTCCTGTTGCTGACCGGGAAATTCGTCATGCCGGCGACGATCTGCGCCGTGCTGGCGATCGCGCTGATGATCAAATGGCTGTGGGCGACTGACCCCGGCCCGAGCCATGCGCCGGTCGATATCGGCGGCGGCGTTACGGTGCCGGTTTACGAGACCGGCGCGTCGTCAACTTCGTGGTGGGCGATGCTCGTGCTGATCCTGGTCGCGGCGGCGATATTTTCGTCGCTGATTTTCTCGTATCTGTTTTTGTGGACGGTGGCGCCGGCGAGCTGGCCTGCGGCCGGGGCGCTACCGGCGGCGGCGTATCCGCTCATCGCAGCCGGATTCCTCGCCGCGAGCAGCGCGTTGATCGCCTATGCAAGCCGGGCGCTCAAGAAATCCGCTGCTTGGCCGTTGCGCATTGCGATGCTGGTCGCGGTTCCGCTGATCGCCGCTGCATTTGGTTTCGAGCTATACGGCCAGTTGCAATCGGGACTGCGGCCTACTGATACGGGATACGCAGCGGTCGTCTACACCCTGATCGCGTTCCAGGGTTTTTATGGTTTTGTGCTCACGCTCATGGTGCTCTACACAGTCGCGCGCTCATTCCGCGGCCTGCTCGATTCGCAGCGCCGGGCGACTTTCGACAATACCATGCTGCTCTGGCATTACGCGGTGGCACAGGCGCTGATCGCGCTCGCTCTGGTGCACGGCTTTCCACGGCTGCTGGGCTGATTCCATGACTTTGTCGCGCTTCACGCGCACCGCATTGCGCATGTTCTCCGGGCCGCTCATCTGGGGCATGCACTTTCTGGCTATCTATGTGTTCGCCGCGATCGTCTGCGCGCGTCGGCCCTTCGATCCAGACTGGGTCGCCGCGGTGCCGTGGACCATACTTGCGATGACACTGTTGGCCGCCGCTGCCCTGCTGGCCATGATCGTCCCGGCTATTCGCGCCAACGGCCGGGAGGACGTGAGTGGTTTCATTGCGTGGACAACTGCCGCACTCGCCGCGCTTGCGCTGGCCGCCGTAATCTGGGAAACGCTGCCGGTGCTGCTGGTACCGATCTGCGAGTAGCTTGCGGGCCTCTAATAGCGCGCGCGAGAACAAGCGCAGATTCGCCCGGATACTCGCGATACCGCTCCAGAATTGCCGGGCGTGCGATAATTCGCCGTCATATTCCGCAACATCAATCGAATGCCGCTGAACGTCTTGATCCTCGCCGCCGGCCGCGGCGTGCGCATGCGCTCCGCCCTCCCCAAGGTTTTACATCCGCTTGCCGGGCGGCCGCTGCTGCGGCACGCGATCGATACCGCGCGCGCCCTGGGCCCGCAAAAAATCTGCATCGTCTACGGTTATGGCGGCGAAACCGTTCCGCGAGCCATCGCCGGCGAAGATCTCTTTTTCGTCAAACAGGAACCGCAGCTCGGCACCGGGCACGCGTTGATGCAGGCGATGCCGGCGCTTGCGGACAGCCCAGCATCTGCCACACTCGTGCTGTACGGTGACGTCCCGCTGATTGGCCGCGAAACCCTGACGCGCATGCTGGCGAACGGCGATCAGGGTCTGACCTTGCTGACCGTATCGCTCGACGATCCGACCGGCTACGGCCGCATCGTGCGCGATGAGCGCAATGCCGTGCGCGCGATCGTCGAGCAGAAAGACGCGAATGAAGCGCAGCGCCAAATCAACGAGATCAACACCGGCATCATGCTGATCCCGACTTCGCGTCTGCCAGGCTGGCTGGCAAAGCTCACGACCGGGAACGCGCAAGGTGAATACTATCTGACCGATATCGTCGCGCTCGCCATCGCCGATGGCGTCGCAGTCGCGACCGTGCAGCCGGCGCGCAGTTGGGAGGCGCTAGGCGTCAACAGCAAGGCGCAGCTCGTCAGCCTCGAGAGGATTTATCAGCGGAATGTTGCCGAGGGATTACTCGAAGCGGGCGTCACGCTGGCCGATGCCGCGCGTATCGATGTGCGCGGCGGTTTACATTGCGGCGCCGATGTTTTCATCGACATAAATTGCGTGTTTGAAGGCGATGTTACGCTTGAAGATGGCGTGCGGATCGGGGCGAACTGCGTGCTGCGCAATTCGACCGTCGGCGCGCGCAGCAACCTCAAACCATTCAGCCTGATCGAGGATGCAGAGATCGGTACGGATTGTTCGATTGGACCTTTCGCGCGCCTGCGTCCGGGGACGACGATGGGCGTGGGCGCGAAAATCGGCAACTTCGTCGAGACCAAGAAAACCGTCATCGGCGATGGCTCCAAGATCAATCATCTGAGCTATGTCGGCGATACCGATATCGGCCGCAACGTCAACATAGGCGCCGGCACGATCACCTGCAATTACGATGGCGCCAACAAGCATCGCACCGTAATCGAAGACGACGCTTTTATCGGCTCGGACACGCAGCTCGTAGCACCCGTGAAAGTCGGCCGCGGCGCCACCCTCGGTGCCGGAACGACGCTGACCGCCGATGCTCCGGCCGGCGAGCTGACGATTTCGCGGGCGAGGCAAACCACGATCGCCGGCTGGAAACGGCCGAAGAAGAAAATATAATCGTATTAAGCTTTTCATAAATGGTTAACACATTTCTCGTCGTACCCGCCCCCGATTCGAACATTCGAGGGCAGGCTGCGCTGGGGACCCAGTACCTTGCTTTGACGGCACTGGATTCCCGCTTCTCGCGGGAAAGACAGGGGTGGTTGTCAGGCATTTATGCGAAGATCAGTAGGCGCTGACGTCTTACCCACAGAAGAAAACGCACGCGCAAGTTTTCAACTCGAGCCTGCATTAATCAACGATTCGGGAGTACCGTCATGTGCGGCATAGTCGGCGCGATCGCGCAACGCAACGTCGTCCCCATCCTGCTCGAAGGCCTGCAACGCCTCGAATATCGAGGTTACGATTCGGCCGGCATCGCCGTTCTGAACGGCGAAATAAAACGCGTACGCGCCATCGGCCGCGTCGCCGCAATGCAAGCCAAAGCGCAGTCGGAAGGAACCGCCGGATTGATCGGCATCGGCCATACGCGCTGGGCAACGCACGGCGGAGTGACCGAGCTGAACGCTCATCCGCACGTCTCGCGCAACGAACTCGCCGTCGTTCACAACGGCATCATCGAAAACCACGACGAGCAGCGCGAGCGCCTGCAAGCGCGAGGGTACATCTTCGAATCGCAAACCGACACCGAAGTCGTCGCGCATCTGATTCATTATCACTACCAACTTTGCGGCGATTTGTTTGCGGCGACGCGGAAGGCAGTCGGCGAACTAAGCGGCGCTTTCGCCATCGGCGTGGTATCGCTCGCCGAACCCGAGGTCATGATCTGCGCTCGGCTCGGTTGTCCGCTTTTGATCGGCGTCGGCGAAGGCGAAAATTTCATAGCATCGGATGTATCGGCGGTGCTCTCGGTCACCCGAAAGGTGATCTATCTCGAAGACGGCGACGTCGCCGAAATCAGACGCGACCGTATCAGCATTGTCGATGCCGATGGCATTGCGGCTGTGCGCCCATTGCACGTCAGCGACGCGTCGCTCGCGTCGCTCGAACTCGGCCCCTACAGCCATTTCATGCAGAAGGAGATCCACGAGCAGCCACGCGCGCTGACCGACACCATAGATCCCGTCATCGGCAAGGGCTTCGTAGCACCTTTGTTCGGCGCCGAGGCCGAGCGTGTGTTTGCCGATATCGACAGCGTGCTGATCCTCGCCGCCGGCACCAGCTATTACGCCGGCCTGACCGCGAAATACTGGATCGAAGCGATTGCCAAAATTCCGGCCAGCGTCGAAATCGCCAGCGAATACCGCTATCGTTCGTCGGTGCCAAATCCGAAACAGCAGGTCATCACGATTTCGCAATCCGGCGAAACGCTGGACACGATGGAAGCGCTGAAGCACGCGAAAATGCTCGGCCACGACAAAACGCTATCGATCTGCAACGTGCCCGAAAGCGCGATTCCACGCGGATCGAAGCTCGTGTTCTACACGCGCGCCGGCCCCGAAATCGGCGTCGCATCGACCAAAGCGTTCACCACGCAACTCGCCGCGCTATTCACGTTCGCCGTAACACTGGGGCTGACGCGCGGAACAATTTCCGCCGAAAAGGCGGTCGAGTATCAAGCGCTATTGCGCCTGCTGCCGGGCAGCGTGCAGCACGCGCTGAATCTCGAACCGCAAATCGCCGAGTGGGCAAAGCTGTTCGGGCGCAAAGAACACGCGCTGTTCCTGGGACGCGGCATTCACTACCCGATCGCGCTAGAAGGCGCACTCAAGCTCAAGGAGATTTCCTACATCCACGCCGAAGCCTATCCCGCCGGCGAACTCAAGCATGGCCCGCTCGCGCTCGTCGATCGCGACATGCCGGTTGTCGTCATCGCGCCAAACGATACGCTGCTCGAAAAAGTGAAATCCAACATGCAGGAAGTCCGCGCCCGAGGCGGCGAGCTGTTTGTTTTCGCCGATCTCGACAGTCACTTCG
>JACDAM010000020.1 GCA_013695435.1 Burkholderiales bacterium
CCGACGCGCACTGCGTCGATCATCGCGGCGTCTTCCGAGACCGGGATAAATGCGCCGCTCATCCCGCCGACGGCACTGCTCGCCATCGCGCATGTGGCCCATCGCGTAGCCGAATGTCATCGGCAGAAAACTTTCCACCACGGCGTCGGCCGCCAGGTGCAGGGTGTGTCCCTTGGCCTGCAGCGCGTCGTTGATCTCGTTTTCCTGCAACGTGTTTTTCCAGATGTCGCGGCAGGACTGGAGCAGTGCGTGGTCGTAGGCGATGTTCATCCCGGACAGCCGCGGCACCGGCCCCGTGTTCATCGGCGGCATGTAGGCGCCGTACTCGACGAAATACAGCGCCCAATCGACAGCGCGCGCGCGCAAGCCGTTTTCCACCGGCCCACCCACGATTCCGTGGCCGGCACGCTGTGCCGCACGCAACGCGCTCACCCAGCGCGGGCCCGCCGTTGCATGATCCTCCAGCAGTGCCACCATGCGGCCGCGTGCCGCATCGGCACCCAGCGCGCGCAGGCGGAACACCGTTGCGCCCTCCGGTCCCCGGACGAATCTCACCTGTGGGTAGCGGCGCTGCAATTCGATGTCGGGCCGATGGGTCGCCACGATCATCTCGGCGCCCTCCCACTGCGGCGCCAGACTCGCGAGGCAGCGCGCCAGCAACGCTTCGCTCGACCATGATGCGATAACGATCGACAGGTCCGGTGCCTGCGCGGTTTCCGTAGCCACCGCCTACTCCACTTCAGCCAGGCTGTTGCCCGGCCCCGCCAGCGCCCCGACCGCCTCACCCCATGCGTAGCTGGCCATGAAGGCAAGCAGCAACGGCAGCGCCATAAAAAAACGCCCGAGCTGACCCCCTTTGCCGAGCAGGATGCGCGCCATCCGCCAAAGCAGCAACGGCGGCAGCAACACCGTGGCGCCGGCGTAGGCGATGCGCTTGACAAGCGGAGCGCCGTTCAAACGCATGCCGGCGAACGAGCGCGAGTAGTGATAACGCTGCGACATGAAGTAGCCGAATGGAAACTCCTTCTTGTGCTCGACCTCGAGCCCCGGGTCGCTGACGAACTTCACGCCCAGCTCGCGCATCCGCGCGTGAAGGAAGTGTTCCCAAACCTCGTTCTTCAGTTCCGGACCCAGACGGTCCAGCATCGCGCGGTCGTAAATGGCGCTGCTGCCGGCGATCGCGTCAATTTCGCCCGGCTTGACCGGCGGCATGAAGCGCGCGTACTCGACGAAAAAAACCGCCCAATCGGTCAAGCGTTTAACCGCGCCGTTGCGCACCGGGCCGCCCATCGCCTCGCAGCCCTGCGCCAGCAATCGTGCGATCGTCTCGAACCAGTGCGGGTTCACGTTGCAGTGATCCTCGAGGATTGCAATCGCCTTGCCGCGCGCTTCGGCCATGCCGATGGCGCGCAGTTTCGGAATAGAAGTGCCGGCCAAGGCCTCGACCACGCGCACCTGCGGCTGCGGAAAGCCTTGCTTGATCAGCGCCGGCAGCGGTGCCCCGCAACGATCGACGACGATCACCTCGTACGGATAGTTGCCTTGCTGGTTGACCAGGTGCGCCAGGCACTCACCGAGTTCCGGCATGCCGTTGACCGATCCAATGATGACGGAGACGAGCGGTTCCTGACTCACGTTGTGGCTCTCTTTTCGATGGTCTGATCGGTGCGCAGCGGCGCGAGGTAGCCCCAGGTCTCACCGGCTGCCCAGACGAGAACGAACAGAAACAAAACCGGCAGCGCATAAATGAAGGCGCCTACGTAGCGCCCGTCACGAGCCACGCGTGCCCCGATCTTCGCCAGATAGACGAACGGGATCAGCGGGGACAGCATCAGCCGCGACAGTTGCATCCACACGCTGCGGCCACGCACGCGGGACGATCCGAATTCTCGGCCGTGCAGCAACCGCTGGCGGCAAAACGCCTGAAACGGATACGACGCTCGCTGAATCACGCGCATTTCGGGAACCCACGCCAAGGTTGCGCCTTCGGCGAGCACCAGCCGGTGAAACTCAGGTTCCCAGAAGCCGCGCGCCATCGCCACCCGGTGTCTCTTGAGCGCCGCCGCCGCGTACACGGCGTTATCGCCCGGAATGTCCGGCACGTTCTGCGCGCCCTTTAGGTGAAATGTATTGCTGTAGCGGAGAAAGTAGGTCGCCCAGTCCTTTGCGGTGCCGCCGCGCGGCGCATCGATCGGCCCGCCGAAACCCGCCCTGCCGTGCTCGGCGCCAGCGCTGAGCACGGCCCTGGCCCAACCTGGCGCCGGCTCGAAGTGCGACGTGGTGATCGCCACGAACTGCCCGGACGCGACCTCCATGCCGCGCGACCACAATTCGGGGATGAGAGCCGATTCTGGCAGGCGCAACCAGCGCACACGCAAGTCGGCGCCGTATGCCGAGTGCGGTTCCACCGCCGTGGCGACGATCAATTCGCACGCGGCGTCAAATTGATTGAGGAAGGCCGCGAGGCACCGATCGAGGTTGGTGTCATCCCCCCATACGGCAACCACGACGGAAAGCCAGATCATCATCGGTCAGGCAGCCGGTCGGCGCGCGACGAACAGCGCCGCGCCATACGGATACACCAACAGGCCCCGCG
>JACDAM010000021.1 GCA_013695435.1 Burkholderiales bacterium
CGCGATCACGGCTTCCGGCATGTTCGGCAAGTAGCCGGCGACGCGGTCGCCGCGGCCCACACCGGCGTTGCGCATCGCTTGCGCAATCCGCGAAACCGTTTCGTAAAGCTGATTGAAGCTGAGCGTGTGCGCGACCTTGTCTTCGCCCCGAAAAACGATGGCGGTTTCATGATCGCGCCGCCGTAGCAGGTTCTGCGCAAAATTCAGACTAGCTTCGGGAAACCATTGCGCGCCGGGCATGGCGGTCCCGTTGCGCAAAACCACATCGCCCTGCTGTTCCGAGACGATGCCGGCAAACGACCACAGCGAGCGCCAGAATTTTTCGGGTTCGGTGACTGACCACGCGTACAAACCGGCGTAATCGTCCATCTGCGCGCCCCAGGTTTCCGTTACCGCGCGCCTGAACGCAGTCATGTTCGCATGCGCGGTACGCTCGGGCGAGGGTCGCCAGATAGGCTGGTTCATTGAACTCAATCCGCGGGCCGCATCTGAGGAAACAGAATCACGTCGCGTATGCTCGGACAATCGGTCAGCAGCATGACGAGGCGGTCGATGCCGATGCCTTCGCCCGCCGTCGGCGGCAAGCCGTATTCAAGCGCGCGGATGTAATCCGCGTCGTAGTGCATGGCTTCGACATCGCCAGCTTCCTTCCGCTGCGCCTGTTCTTGAAAGCGCGCAGCCTGATCTTCGGCGTCGTTCAATTCGGAAAAGCCGTTGGCGATTTCGCGGCCGGCGATAAACAGTTCGAAGCGCTCGGTGATCTGCGGATTGCTGTCGCTGCGGCGCGCCAGCGGCGAGACTTCAGCCGGATAGTCGAGGATGAACGTGGGCTCGAACAGCAGATGCTCCGTCGTTTCCTCGAACAACTTCAATTGCAGCGTAGCGAGTGCATCGTTGCTGCGCGTCGTAAGCTTCAGCGCGCGCAATTCATCGCGCAGGAAACCGGCATCATGCAGCCGCGCCTCGTCGTACCGCGCGTGATATTGCTTGAGCGCATCCAGCATCGTCAGCCTCTGGAACGGCTTGCCGAAATCGATCGTGCGTTGCTGCCAGGGTATCGTCGATGCCCCCACCACCTGTTGGGCGAGTTCGCGCAACAGCGTTTCCGTGAGGTCCATCAAATAGCGATAGTCGCGGTAAGCCTCGTAAAATTCGAGCATCGTAAACTCGGGATTGTGGCGCGTCGAAATCCCTTCGTTGCGGAAGCTGCGGTTGATCTCGAATACTTTCTCGAAGCCGCCGACGACCAGCCGCTTCAGAAACAACTCGGGCGCGATACGCAGGTACAGCCGCATGTCGAGCGCGTTGTGATGCGTGACGAAAGGCCGCGCCGCCGCGCCGCCCGGAATCGAATGCATCATCGGCGTCTCGACTTCGAGATAGCCGCGCGCCACGAAAAATTCGCGCAGCGCCTGCATGATGCGCGAACGCGTGATGAAGGTTTTTTGCGTGGCCTCGTTGGTGATCAGGTCGAGGTAGCGCATACGGTACTTCTGTTCCTGGTCGGTCAGGCCGTGAAATTTTTCCGGCAGCGGTCGTAGCGCCTTGGTCAACAGCCGGATTTCGGAGGCGCGCACCGACAGTTCACCGGTCTTGGTTTTGAACAGCGCGCCGCGCGCCGCGATGATGTCGCCGAGATCGAATTCCTTGAATGCGGCGTGCTCCGCTGCGCCAGTGTGATCGTCGCTGATGTAGAGCTGGATGCGCCCGCTCATGTCCTGCAGGGTCGCGAAGCTCGCCTTGCCCATCACGCGTTTCAATACCAGGCGCCCGGCGACGCTGCCAGCGATCGCGGCTGCCTCGAGTTCCTGTTTTGATTTTTCGCCATGCGCGTTTTGCAAATCGGCGGCCAGATTTTCGCGCACAAAATCGTTGGGGAAGGCAATGCCCTGTTCGCGCCGCGCGCGCAGCTTGGCGCGGCGTTCCGCGACGATCTGGTTCTCGTCGGCTGCGGATTCGGTCAGGGGCGGGCTGGCAGGCGTTTGCATCGGAATAAACGTGGGTAGCGGTCGAAAAAAGAAGTCAGGGAACAGGTCCTAGAAAAACAGCGAGGCGCTGTAGATAATTACACCGACCAGGCCGCCGATCAAGGTGCCGTTTATGCGGATGTATTGCAGATCGGGGCCGACTTCGAGCTCGATTTTCTGCGTGACGGTATCGGTATCCCAGCGCCGCACGACATCGGCGATGAAGTTCGCGGCATGATGGCCGTGCTCCCGCACCGTTTCCACGATCAATTCGCGCAGCCACTGATTGATCCGGTCGTGCAGCGCCTGGTCGCGCGCCAGCGCCGATCCCAGATGGATCAATGCGCTTTCGATGCGCTTCCCGACTACGGAATCGGGACGCGCCGCATCGCTCGTCAGATAGTTGCGGATGTCGTCCCACAACCCCTCGAGATAGCCGTGCAAAGCCGGGCTTTGCAGCAACTGCTGCTTGATCGCCTCGCCTTTTTCGCGATACTCCGGAGATGTTTCGAGCTTGACGATAAATTCGGCGAGGCTCGCATCGAAACGTTCGCGCAACGGATGATCGGGCGCGTCGCGGACTTCCCGCAGGTAGTCCTCAACCGCGTCGACGATCTTGTTGTAGATCTTCTCGTCGATCGCGAGCTTGCGCAGGATCCACCAGACCTCGCGCTCGACTTTCTCGCGTATGGTCGGCTTGTTTGCGTCGAGCAGAATCGACAACTGGCCGATGACAGCGGTCAGCAACTGCTGATGGCGGCCGTTGACCGTCAGGCTGTTCAGGAGCTGGGCCGCAAGCGGCGCGACATCGATTTTGCCGGCGAAAGACAACACCTGCTGCTTGATGAATCCCCGTACCTGCGCCTGGTCGAAAGCGCCGAGCAGTTTCGGCAAAAACGACACCAGCGCCGCGGCGATCCGCCCGGCCTGACGCGGCTCGGCGAGCCAGCGCCCGAACGGACCGGCGTAATCGATAGCGACAATTTTCTCCGCCACGACATTCGGCGCAAGAAAATTCTGCTCGACGAACTTGCCGAGATTTTCGCCGATGCGTTCTTTCTTGCGCGGCAGGATCGCGGTATGCGGAATCGGAATGCCGAGCGGATG
>JACDAM010000022.1 GCA_013695435.1 Burkholderiales bacterium
CAATCTTGCGGGCGCCGAACGGATCGCCGCCGGAATTCGTGCTGCCGGTGGCGGCGCCGAAACGACGCACTTCGATGTTGCCGATGGCCGGGCGACGGTTGCCGCGCTCGAGCCACTGCTGCAAGGCGGAGCGATCCAGATCGTCGTCAACAACGCCGGCATCTACGAAGATGCCAACATGGCAGGCATGTCGGCCGAACAATGGCGGCGCGTGATCGCGGTTTCCCTGGACGGCTTTTTCAACGTCACGCAGCCGTTGCTGCTGCCGATGCTGCGTACCCGGTGGGGCCGTATCGTCAATATTTCTTCGGTCGCCGGCGTGATCGGCAACCGCGGCCAAACCAACTACGCAGCGGCCAAGGCCGGCTTGCACGGTGCGACCAAATCGCTCGCCATGGAAGTCGCGTCGCGTGGCGTCACCGTCAATGCCGTCGCGCCGGGCATCATCGAATCGCGCGCGGCCGCAACGTTCAGCGCGGAACAGATCGCGGCGATGGTGCCGATGCAGCGCGCCGGTACGCCGGATGAGGTTGCGAGTCTGGTCGCTTTTCTGGTTTCGGATGCAGCGTCCTATATATCCGGTCAGATCATTTCGATCAACGGTGCGATGGCATGACCAATGCTGTTGATTTTGCGGCTGACGATCCCATAGGGGCCGCGCTGCGTTCTGTTAGCTCGATGTTCACACCGCGGCCGCTCGACGCGCGCATGGTTGAGCTGCTGGCCGGCTATCCGCCCGAAGCTTGTTCCGAGAAGCTGCATTACAGCATCGAACTCATCGCCCGTTATACAGAGGAGTTGGCAGTCGATATCTTGCAGCGTCTGGGCGCAGCCCGGGAGCTCGATAACTGGCGCAGCGGCGACGAATTAAACCGTGCTCTGGCGTTCGAGCCGCAATTCGCCGATGCTTTGGTATGGCTGCTGCATCAGGCGGCCGAGGTCGGCCGCATCGAGGCGCAAAGCGTGGGCGGCGGCAGCCCGCGCTATCGGCGGTTGAGCGAACCGGACGACAGCAGGCTCGCGTCGCTGCGTGCTGCCGGGCTCGCGATCGATCCCGCCAATGAGCCGACGCTGACGCTGCTCGAGCGCGTCGCGGCGCTTTATCCGGGACTGGCGCGCGGTGAGGTCTCGGCCGATCAGGTGCTGTTCGACCTGCAGCACATCGAGCTCTGGCTCAGCTATTTCAACAACGCCAACCCGGCGTACGCGGTCAACAACTGGGTCGCGGCGCTGGCCGCAGTGCAGCGACTCGACGGCAATGCGAAGTTTCGCATCCTTGAAATCGGCGCCGGCGCCGGCAGCGCAAGCGACATTTTGCTTGGCCTTCTGCATCAGCGCGGGCTCGCCGCGCAACTCGAGCGCTACGTGATCAGCGAACCCAGCCCGTTCTTTCGGCGGCGCGGTGAGCGTCATTTGAAGCGCCGCTTTGTTGGGCTGCCGCTGGAGTTCGTTGCCCTCGACATCGACCGTCCCTGGTCGGAACAGGGTTTCGCGGCAGGAGAATTCGATCTCGTATTCGGCGTCAACGTTATGCACGTCGCCAAAGATCTGGCGTTCAGCCTCGGCGAGGCGAGCGCTGCGCTGCGCGCCAGCGGTTGGCTGGTGCTGGGCGAGTGCCTGCGCGCGGCCAAGCCGATTTTTCCCGAACTGATTTTTCAAACGCTAGCCAGCTTTCGCGACGTCCAGACTGACCCGCAGTTTCGACCTCGACCCGGCTTTTTGAGCGCAGCCCACTGGCGCCTGGCGCTGGCGCACGCGCGCTTTACCGGCATCGAGCTTACGCCTGCGCCGGAACGCCTGCTCGAAATCTGTCCGAATTTTCTGGCGTCCGCGGTATCCGGGCAAAAGCCGCCCATCTGATCCCGCCTGCTATTCCTTCGCGTCCACCAGTTTGCCGGATTTCGCGAATACCCAGGCGAAGGCGAAACCGCCGGTCAGAAAGTTCTTTTTCCTGACCAGCGGGCTGTCCTCGAACGCTGCGCCTTCGAGGGTATCGGCCTTGACGAAAGCGCCGAACCAATAATTATCGAAACGCTTGCTCAACGCGGCAATGAACTGCGCGCCGGCGTACCCGCCGTTGGCAGCGAAAGGCGCGCGTTCCGCGGTAGCGAATTGCGGCGCCACGCCGTAGAAATATTCGTGATAGCGCCGGCTGCCGAACAAGGGCCCGGCCAGCAGCCCGAGATTCCAGCCCGGCCCGGGAACGACGCCTTTCAAATCGATATTGAGGTGCGGATGAAACAACCAGCCTTGATGGTGGATGCCGCTGAAATCGGTCGCTTCGACGGCGCGAAAAGGCAGCCGCAGGTCGAGGTTGAATTGGCGCGTCGGGCTGCGATACAGGAAAAAATTCAGGGATGGGCCGAGTTCCAGAGTGGGATCGAGGTCGGGCATGCCGCGCCGCGCCTGGTTGTCTTCGCTATCGACCGGGACTGAACCGCCGACACTGAAATCGAACTCGGCGATCTCGCTGGAATAAAGCAGTCCGCGTACCTTTTGCCGATCGACTTGCAGCACCTCGCCGCGATAGACCAGGTAAGGCACCGGCAACACATAGGTCTTGCGCTCGTTCGAGCCGCGGTAGTCGGTCAGATTAAGGATAGCGGCGCCGGCGCCCGCCTCCCATAACGGCAGAGGTTCGGCTTTCGCTTGGGCAGCGGAGAACCAGACTACCGCGGCGAGCGTTACTGCGTTACGCCGCTTCGGCATAAAACGCGTCGATTTCCAGCAACAGCTCGCGCCGGCAAATTTCGGCAAGCAGATAGAGGCGCGGCATCGCCGACCCGAACACACGACCGACTTCGGCGTCGAGCAAGGGCAGATCGTTCGCGTCGCGCAGGTAGATTTTCAGATGACTCAGTTGCGCGAGCGATTTCAGCGGGCTCGACTTCAACGCGGGCGGCCGCAGGCGGTTGGCTGTCGCGATGATAGCCTCGAGGTTGCGCGCCGTCTCGCGAAACTGCTCGAGCGTATTGTCGAAGTGGCGCGTGCTATGCCCGACGATGCTCGCGGTTCCCGAAACGTAGAGATGCGCGCCCGCTCGCCACGGTTTGAGTATCGCGCGCGAGAACAGCGGGCTTTTCGGGGCGTAGCAGTCCGGATAATGGTAGGCGCTAACCTGGCGCGGATTTTCGACCGGCAATCCGGATTCGCGGGCGGCGATGAAGTAGATCAACAATCCAGGCGCAAGCGAGCCGACCGCGCTCGCCGCGGCAAGCCGATGTTCTTCGAAGCCGCGTGCGCCGAATGCTTCATGGCGTCCGACGCAAAATGCGCGATAGCGCTCGAGTCCGTCAACATCACGGTTGATCGCCGAAAAATAATTCCACATGCGCAACAAGCGCGGATAGCCGGCGCGGTCGAGCAGACGCAGTATGTCGAGATAAGCGCCCCTGGTCGCGGCTGAAAGTTGGCCCTCGCCGGTTTCTTCGATCAGCAGATGACCGAACAAAACCGCGCCATTGCTTGCGTAAGTTATGCCGGCATCGCTTCCGCGTGCGATTGGCGCCACGCTGTGCCAGACCTCGATGAGGTCCGGGTCGTCGCGTCGCCGCAGCGCCGGCAGGGCAATCGAGACTTCGCGCGGATTGCCGCGGTTGATGGCGGTATGCTCGCCGAACCGCAAAACGGCGAGCACCGAATCGTCGTTCAGCCAGCGTTGCTTTGTAGCTGCCGGTTCCAGAGCGATCGTAAAATTCGCGGCCAACACGGGCGCATTCGTGGGTGCCGCATCAAATGCAAGCGATTTTTTGTTCATTACGGGCAGGGCAAGCGGAACCCATCCGCCAGCGTTACCGCTCTGAGCTTGAGCGCTTCGATCTTTTCCAGCAGCGCGGGCAGCACGGATAACACGACCGGTGGCGCGCCGCGCCGCCGCGTCATGGCGCCATCGTGCAGCACCAGCAGGTCGCCGGCGGCGAGCCCGCGAGTCAGGCGCGCGAGCACCGCTGACGCATCACGATCGACGGCGTCGAAGCCGCGTCGCGTCCACGACACGTAACGCAAACCCAATCGGGCCAGTACCGGATCGAGCAGCGGATTGCGCAAACCCATGGGCGCGCGAAAAAATGCTGGCGTCCGACCGCTCAGCGTTTGCAGCGTTTGCTGAGCAGCGGCGATGTCGCGCTGCAAGCGGTCAAGGCCGTACGCCGCGAAAGCGGGCGAATGCCGGTTGCTGTGATTTTCAACCCGGTGACCGCGGCGAACAATTTCCTGAACCAGGTCGGGATATTGCGCGGCATGGGCGCCTACGCAAAAGAAACTCGCTTTTGCGCCGTGGCGGTCGAGCACATCCAGAACCTGCGGCGTCACGGTCGGGTCGGGGCCATCGTCGAAGGTCAATGCAATTTCATCGCGGGCGACCGCTGACTGCGGCAAGCGCCTCAGGTTGGCGCCGAGTAGCGCGCTGCGCGGGAGCATGCCGGCCAAACCCAAAAGCAGGTGGTTGCAGGCTACGGCAGCGGTGACATACGGCCACGACGGCGGTGAAACTGCGATGGCCGCGAGACCGCTTACGTGCAACAGCATGGACATGCGTATGGCCGGCACAGGCCGCCAGCGGCGGCCTGTGGCGATCGACTCTTCTACCTGGCCGCGAGCGGATCGAATCTGCGATTGCATGAGCGAAATGCTAACAGATCGGCGCGCCGGGGACTAAGAGCTTGTCCGTGATAGCAACGGCGCGTCCTGCTTCACGGCCTGCGCTTTAGCAGGTTGCTGAAAAACTACTGCGATTGCCAATACTACGCTCCTCAGGGCCACAAAATGCTCATGTATTCCTATATACATTCCGCTTTTTCGGCATTTCGCGCCCGGTCTTGGCTGCGCTCGCTACGTTTTTCATCAGCCTGCTGGTGACCCCGGCGCAGGGCTGAATTATTTACGGACAAGCTCCAAGGCGGCGGCTCAACGTCACACAAATATGACGGTTCTGTGTCATCGCCCTGCGGTCTTCCGATATACTGGATTACGCTTTCGATTACGCCTTTCGCAGCCCAACATTTTGAAACCTCTTGTCATCAGCGATTTCACCAGCGTCAACGCGCTCGGCCGTGGCCGCGCCGCCACCTTCGCAGCGCTGCGCGATGGACGCTGCGGACTGCGCCGCAACGATTTCGAAACGGTGGCGCTCGACACCTGGATCGGCCGCGTCGATGGACTAGAGGACGAGCCGGTCAACGGCGAACTCGCGCAATTCGATTGCCGCAATAATCGTCTCGCCCGGGCGGGTCTCGCGCAGGACGGATTCGACCGCAGTGTCGCGCGCGCCCGCGAGCGCTATGGCGCACATCGTATCGCAGTGCTGATCGGCACCAGCACGTCCGGCATCCATGAGACTGAACTTGCCTACCGCGCGCGGGATCCGCAGACCGGTGCGCTGCCGTCGACGTTTCGCTACCGCTACAGCCACAATGTCTTTGCGGCCGCGGATTTCGTGCGTCGTTACTTGCGCCTGCAAGGTCCGGCAGCGGCGATTTCGACCGCGTGTTCTTCGAGCGCCAAGGTGTTTGCGTGCGCTTCCCGCTGGCTCGAAGCCGGGCTCGCCGACGCTGCGGTGGTCGGCGGTGTCGACAGCCTTTGTCTAACCACGCTGTGCGGCTTCAACTCGCTCGAACTCGTCTCGCCCGACGTCTGCCGTCCTTGCGATATCGCGCGCGCGGGAATTTCGATCGGTGAGGCGGCTGGTTTCGCGCTGCTCGAACGCGGCGGCGCAGGTGAGGGCGAACTCGCGCTCGCCGGCTTCGGCGAAAGCTCGGACGCCTACCATATGTCGGCGCCGCACCCGGAAGGCGAAGGAGCTTATCTCGCGATGCGAGAGGCGCTGGCGCGCGCCGGTTTGCAGCCTGCGGATGTCGGTTACGTCAACATGCACGGCACCGCGACACCCGCAAACGACCGCTGCGAAGACGCCGCGCTCTACCGCATTTTCGGCGCCGATGTGCCGTGTAATTCGACCAAGGGCTGGACCGGGCATACGCTGGGCGCCGCTGGCATTACCGAAGCGGTCATAGCCGGTCTGTGCCTGCAGCACGATTTCATTCCGGCCAGCCTCAACACGAGGCATCTCGACCCGACTTTGAAAAGCCACATTGCGTTGCATGCGGAATCGCGCACCTTGCGCTACGTGCTGTCGAATTCGTTCGGTTTCGGCGGCAACAATTGCAGCTTGGTGTTGGGCCGTACGCATTAGGAGCCTCTGATTAACCTATCCACCTCCACACAAGCGACCCACGACAAAGCGAGGCGCCCGGAAAGCGCCGGCCCATGCGGGTTGCGACGATAAGGCCGCATCTGCGGCGTTGCGGGACTCGGTCGTGGAGCAAGCACTGCCCTTCTTCCCGCGCCTTGCATCTGCGGCCTTCTCGTCGCAACGCGGGGGTGGATAGGTTAATCAGAGGTTCCTTAGCGCGCCGCCCGTGGTTATGCCTTGGTGGTGGTGAACACTTCC
>JACDAM010000023.1 GCA_013695435.1 Burkholderiales bacterium
CCGTTTAGAAAACACACTGTCCACGAAAGCGGGTTAAGTCCAAATATACGATCACGCCTGGCCGCCTGGAGGGCCACGGGCGGCGCGGCAAGGCGCTCACCGCGGATTATGTGCTGATTTATCGCAACACTAGGCTGGCGGTCCTCGAGGCCAAACCCTGGGACGACCCGCTTACCGAGGGCGTGGCGCAAGCCAAGGAATACGCAGGGAAGCTCCGCATTCGCTTCACCTACTCCAGCAACGGGCAGGGCTTCTACGGGATAGACATGCATCAGGGAAAGGAAGGCGGATTACCCCGCTTCCCCACGCCCGATGAACTATGGAACCTTACCTTTGCCGAGCAGAACGCTTGGCGGGATCGCTTCGCCGCCGTCCCCTTCGAGGACCGGGGCGGATACTTCGAGGGACGTTACTACCAAGACATCGCCATCGAGCGTGTGCTGGAGGCCATCGCCGCGAATAAACAGCGCATTCTGTTAACGCTCGCCACTGGCGGGGGCAAGACTTTCATAGCCTTTCAGATCGCGTGGAAGCTCTTCCACAGTCGCTGGAATCTGAGCCGCGAACCAGCGCGCCGACCACGCGTCCTGTTCCTCGCTGACCGCAATATCCTTGCAGACCAGGCTTACAACGCCTTCTCCGCTTTCCCGGAGGATGCGCTGGTACGGATCGATCCAGAGGACATTCGCAAGAAGGGCAGAGTGCCGAAAAAAGGCAATCTGTTCTTCACGATCTTCCAGACCTTCATGAGCGGTCCGCCTAAAGACGGCAATCCTTCGCCCTACTTCGGCGAGTACCCGTCAGACTTCTTCGACTTTATCGTCATCGACGAGTGTCACCGCGGCGGAGCTAACGACGAAAGTAATTGGCGCAGCATCCTCGACTACTTCGCGCCCGCTGTGAAACTTGGTCTTACCGCTACCCCGAAGCGCAGGGACAATATCGATACCTACGCCTACTTCGGTGAGCCGGTATACGTGTATTCGCTGAAGGAAGGAATCAACGACGGCTTCCTGACCCCGTTCAAGGTCAAGCAGATCTCGACCACGCTCGATGAATACGTCTACACCCCGGACGACACGGTCGTCGAAGGCGAGGTGGAGAGCGGCAGGCGTTATGCGGAGGGCGATTTCAACCGGATTATTGAGATTCCCGAGCGCGAGAAAAAGCGGGTGGACATCTTCATGAGCCAGATGGATCAGCGCGAGAAGACGCTGGTTTTTTGTGCCTCGCAAGCGCACGCCCTGACTGTGCGCGACTACATCAACCAGGTGAAGGACAGCCGGGACCCTAACTATTGTCAGCGAGTAACTGCCGACGACGGCGATCTCGGCGAGCAGCATTTGCGCGACTTTCAGGACAACGAGAAGAGCGTTCCGACCGTACTCACGACCTCGCAAAAACTGTCGACGGGAGTCGATGCGCGCAACATCCGCAACATCGTACTGATGCGGCCGATCAACTCAATGATCGAGTTCAAGCAGATCATCGGGCGGGGTACTCGCTTATACGATGGAAAGGACTACTTCACGATCTACGACTTCGTGAAGGCGCACCAGCATTTCCACGACGAGAAATGGGACGGGCCGCCCACCGAAGAAGAAGAGTGCGCGCGATGCAGCAGCAGTCCGTGCGTTTGCGAAAGGACAGCGCCGCAACCTTGCCCCGCTTGCGGCAAACTCCGCTGTGAATGCAAATCCGAGGCTTGCCCTAAATGCGGCCAGTCTCCCTGCCAATGCAAAAGGAAGGCGAAGATCAAGCTCGCAGACGGCAAAGCCCGGGTCATCCAGCACATGATGGTCACTTCCTTCTGGCACCCCGACGGAACGCCCATGTCAGCTCAGCAGTTCATGGAAATGCTATTTGGCAAGCTTCCCGAATTCTTCAAGGACGAATCAGAACTACGCTCCCTTTGGAGCGCGCCTCATACGCGTGCGAAGCTGCTGGCGGGACTTGGAGAGAAGGGTTTCGGTCGGGAGCAAATGGCCGAGATGCAACGAATGATCGATGCGGAAAAGAGCGACTTGTTCGACGTACTCGCCTATGTTGCATTCGCACTTCCGCCCCTAACGCGTGAAGTGCGTGCGTCTGATGCAAAGGCGCATGTGCAGTCGAGCTTCAACGACAAGCAGCGAGCGTTCCTGGAGTTTGTGCTCGCCCAATACGTGCAGCAAGGCGTGGGAGAACTGGACCAGGAAAAGCTCACGCCCCTGCTAAGACTTAAATACAAAGACGCGATTGCAGATGCGATCTTGGACTTGGGCAGCCCGGAACAGATACGGACTGCGTTCATTGGATTTCAGAAGCATCTTTACCACAGACAATCAGTCTCGCATGCCGCAAGGTGAGCGTTAAACCCATACCGCGAAGCTGGCTCAGAATGTCGAATGCGCCCATCAGAATTCTTCGTAGTCGGGTCGGTTGGCGTCGGGTTGGCGCTTGCACAGATGCGTTATTCCTTTCTCGAAAGCATCGTCAGTTCCGTCAGTATCCCTTTGTTTACATGTGCTTGTGACTGACGATGCACTGACGATACGGTTCGCCGGATTTTGTTTCGTCAGTGTTCCGTCAGTCCTAAGGGATTTATCCAGTTGAATGACTGACGGAACTGACGTTACTGACGGTTGTTTCTTGGTTTTAATTATCTCTAGCATCCGCCGGCCATCAGAACCGGCGCGCGGAGCAGAATTGATGCTGACTCCCACCCGTCTGAGCAATGGCGTCAGCCGCCGCAGCGCATTGGACGCTCCCTTGCCCGACTTCGGCCACGACTGTGACTTGATCGCACGTTCATGAACGCTGTGCTCTAGTTCGTTCAGCAGGTCGGTCGCCGTGCCGGACCAGATAGCGCGTCTGTCCATAATAAGCCTGACCAACGCTTCGCCGAACGGCGAGGCTTCCAGGGACCTTTCGCTGCCTTCGTCCAGGTTCCGCCGATAGGCTTCAAGAAACTCGCCAGGCGCCCAACCAAGTGCGCCCTCTGCCGCCGTTATCCAACATACGAAGTCGGCCATTCTGGGTTTGCGGGCAAGGTGGATGTCCGGCAATTTCCGGATGGCGCACGACATCGCCGTATAGAGCCCCCCTAGCAACCGTGGACGCATCGATTCATAGCGCCGCAGGTTTTGCGTTTCGTCGGTTCTCTTTGTTTCAGAGATGGCGGGCAAACGCAGAATAATCGAGCGTTCCACAAGGTCGCCGCGCGATACCACTTCGTCGATACCGTTCATGATTATGGGACGCTGGACATGCACAATAATCTCGTCTCGGTTCGTGTATAGCTGCCTTTCCGCGAAACCGCCGCCGACAGCAAAGCGGCAAATCGCATCGCTGACTTCCGCCGTTAACGCGGACAAGTTGTCGAGCACCAGAACGTGATTGTTCGTCGCCGTCACGAGCAAGTCGCGGATATCCTTGTTCAAACCGCGCAGCGGGACGGTAGACGGGTCTATCAGATTGCGCAGGATGGTCGTCAGCGTGCTTTTGCCTGAACCCTGTTCGCCGTGCAGCACGAGTACGGGATAAGGTCCGCGACCGCGCGCTGCCATGAGTAGCCATCCGACGACCAGCGTTACGTCGGCGGGTTCGACATTCAGCAGTTTGTCGATGTTGTCGAGACTGCCGCTTACCGGGTCTGGCAGCGCCGCCATTCCCGCGCGCCGCGTGAACATAACCGGAGACTTATCGAGAACGCGCCAGCCGGTTTTGTCTATCTCGACAACGCGCCATTTTTCGTCGGCCAGGTCGATATAGATGCGGTCCGCGAGCCATGCAACTCGCATAAACACTTCCCGCTGTTCTGAGTCGTGTTGCGCCTTGGCGTCGATAGTAGCGACGGCATCGCCGATCGCTTGACCGCGCGCGCCTTGCTCGGTGAGCTTGTAATACTGATGGCCAAGCCAGTTACGGAATGCGCGCGACTGTATCGGCCAAACTTCACTGTGGCTCGGCTTAATGATAACGGCATAGCCGTTCGATTCGGCGTCGTGGAATAGCTCCAGAGGATTGCAGATTTCAATCAGGATGGTTGCCTGTGATTTCTTCTTGCCTTCCCCGGCGAATAGGGAAATATTAGTGCAAGGCGTGCCCGCTACCGCATTTTGCTCGCCCTGACTGTTCCCATCGTCTACCGGCTTTGCTGTGTCTATGGCGCTTCTGACGGCCTCAGCGCCTTGCAGCTTTGCCACGTCGTTAAAGTCCGTCGGCTTGTTCATAACGCGAACTCCGGACAAGCCACGAAAGCGCCGATTGTCCGCGCTGCTCGCGTCGCTTTATTGAGCCCCGGATTACCCGGCGTGAATTGATCGTTATCGGCGCAAAGAATGACGCGAATAGTGGGGAACTTCTGGCGCAGCGCTTTTGCCACTGGCGGCATATTGTCGGCGTCGAAAGCGACCGCGACGGGATAGCCTGTCGCCTCATGAATGCTGGCAGCGGTAGCGAAGCCTTCGGCGATGCAGAGCGCGCCGGACGCTTCGGCAATGGTTGCCGGCGCGTTACCGATGCCGAAATAGCAG
>JACDAM010000024.1 GCA_013695435.1 Burkholderiales bacterium
CCGGCAACCGGCTTTATGTCCTCGGCGCCCTGGCTGGTCTGTTGCATTACGTGCCGTTATTGAATCTGTTTTCGCCGATCTATACCGGTCTTGCCTTCATTCATTTTTGCCTTGCTGAACTGCGGGAGCTGCGCCTGGAGCAGGCCGTCATGCCGGCGGTGCTCAGAAGCTGACGTCAACCGCGCCGCATGCCGTCGAAGAAATCCGCGTTATTCTTGGTGCCCTTGATTTTATCGAGCTAGAACTTTATCGCCGAAAGGTGAAGACCGCGACACGTTAGCCGCAGGCCCGCGTGCGGGATCGGGCTGTGACCTTGAGGCGCACTTAACCTATGCGCATCGAATCGAATAAGTAGGCGCGCTGACACGTTAGCGCCGCAGGCGCCCGCTTGCGGGAAGCGCGTCCGGATTTCGACAAGGTGCTGCGAACGATCGCGAGTTTTGGATGCTGCGCCTAACCGCGGCGCATGCTGTCGAAGAAATCCGCGTTGTTCTTGGTGCCCTTGATTTTATCGAGCAAGAACTCCATCGCCTCAAGGTCGTCCATCGGGTAGAGCAGTTTGCGCAGCACCCAGATCTTCTGCAGCACCTCTTTGTTGATCAGCAATTCTTCCTTGCGTGTTCCCGAGCGATTGACGTTGATCGCCGGGTATTGGCGCTTTTCGGCCATGCGCCGGTCGAGATGAATTTCGAGATTGCCGGTGCCTTTGAATTCTTCGTAGATGACGTCGTCCATGCGCGAACCGGTTTCGACTAGCGCGGTCGCGATGATCGTCAGTGAACCGCCTTCTTCGATATTGCGCGCGGCGCCAAAAAAGCGCTTCGGGCGCTGCAGCGCGTTGGCGTCGACGCCGCCGGTCAACACTTTGCCGGACGCCGGCACCACGGTGTTGTAAGCGCGCGCCAGGCGCGTGATCGAATCGAGCAGGATGACAACGTCCTTTTTGTGCTCGACCAGGCGCTTGGCTTTTTCGATGACCATTTCCGCGACCTGGACGTGGCGCGTCGCGGGCTCGTCAAATGTGCTCGACACGACTTCGCCCTTGACCGAGCGGATCATCTCGGTCACCTCTTCAGGCCGCTCGTCGATCAGCAGCACGATCAGCATCACTTCTGGATGATTGTTCGTGATCGAGTGCGCGACATGCTGCATCAACACTGTCTTGCCGGCCTTCGGCGGCGACACGATCAGCCCGCGCTGACCTTTGCCGATCGGCGCGATGATATCGATCACGCGCCCGGTGATGTTTTCTTCGGCCTTGATGTCGCGCTCCAGCACGAAGCGCTCATCCGGATGCAGCGGCGTCAGATTCTCGAACAGGATCTTGTTCTTGGAATTTTCCGGCGGTTCCGAATTGACCTTGTCGACCTTGACCAGCGCGAAATAGCGCTCGCCGTCCTTGGGGGTGCGAATTTCTCCCTCGATCGAATCGCCGGTATGCAGGTTGAAGCGCCGAATCTGGGACGGGCTGACATAAATGTCGTCCGGCCCGGCCAGGTAGGAGGTATCGGGCGAGCGCAGGAAACCAAAGCCGTCGGGCAGCACTTCGAGCGTGCCCTCGCCAAAAATGCTTTCGCCCTTACGCGCCTGATTTTTCAGCAGAGCGAAAATCAGATCCTGCTTGCGCAGCCGGCTCGCGCCGTCGATCTCATTGGTGACTGCCATGTCGACCAGTTCGGTCACGTGTAAATTCTTCAATTCAGATAAGTGCATTGCGACAAGATCCAAGGAGTTGATGCCGGGAGCGGAAGAAACCGGGAAGGACGCAGATCGGGAGGGGCTGGCTTTCACCTTGGGTTGCCATTATGTAGAGGCGCGGTGAAAGCTCAGGGTAAGCGTAGCCGCATTAAATATTGCTGTCAATGAACGCCGTCAATTGCGATTTCGAAACCGCGCCAACCTTGGTTGCTTCGATATTGCCGTTCTTGAATAGCATCAAAGTCGGAATGCCGCGAATGCCGTATTTCGGCGGTGTAGATTGGTTTTCGTCGATATTGAGCTTGGCGATTTTGAGGCGGCCGGCGTATTCCTTCGCGACCTCATCGAGGATCGGCGCGATCATTTTGCAGGGCCCGCACCACTCTGCCCAGTAGTCGACGAGAACCGGCAGGGGCGCCTGCAAAACTTCAGGCCCAAAAGTGTCGTCAGTAACGTAATGGATATGTTCGCTCATTGTTTTGCCTCGGATAATCGTATTGCCGGAACAACGGCAATGGCTGAAAAAGAGAAAGGTTGCTTCGAGAAGATCGTCGCCAGGGCTCTGGATTGCGGATTACGACAGGCGGTCGCTACGGCCGAAGAACACGGCCTGATCGTGACAGCTTTTTTGCATCATAAACGAAAATGCTTGCGCGCGTGAAGGTTTCATGGTGTGCGCCGGCGCCGCGCGCTCTGTTAAAATAACTGCCTTTAAACGAGCATGGACCCGGGATTTGGTATGACCTACGTCGTTACGCAAAGCTGCATCAAATGTAAATATACGGACTGTGTGGATGTCTGTCCGGTCGACTGTTTTCGTGAAGGGCCTAACTTCCTCGTGATCGACCCGGACGAATGCATCGATTGCACCTTATGCGTCGCCGAATGTCCGGTCGACGCGATTTTCGCCGAGGATGATGTCCCGGCCGATCAGCAGCATTACACAGCGATCAACGCGGAGTTGGCCAAGCTGTGGGGGCCCATCGTCGAGAAAAAAGACGCGCCGGCCGATGCTGACGAGTGGAAAGACGTGAAGGACAAGGACGCTTTGCTCGAACGTTAGGACAACCTTTTCAGCTAAAGCCGATGTTGCACGATGTTGCAAAGGCGGCGCGTCGATTCTGTTTCCAGAGCAGCTTTGAGGCCATCTGATGCCGCTCAAAACACAATGCGGCGCGCGAGCCGCCACCCAAAAAGGCCGCGGCGCGACAGCCAACCCCGAAGGCCGTTTCGAGCGCTTGTCACGCGAAGCAGACGAGGATGGCCAGCGCCCGATTGCGCCGGCGGAACGCTCGGCGCAATCGGGGGAGGAATGGGCGGAAAATACGGCGCCGCTAAAAACATTCGTGAGCGCGGAACGTGCGCGCAGCATTATCGCGCGCAACGAATCGCCCGATATTCCGTTCAACCAGTCGATCAATCCCTACCGCGGCTGCGAGCACGGCTGCATTTACTGCTACGCGCGCCCCAGTCATGCTTATCTTGATTTGTCGCCCGGTCTCGATTTCGAAACCCGGCTTTTCGCCAAGCAGAACGGCGCGGAACTGCTGCGCACTGAATTATCCCGCCCGGGTTATCGCTGCGAGCTGATCGCGCTCGGCGCCAATACTGACCCGTATCAGCCAATCGAGCGCGACTGGCGAATCACGCGCCAGATTCTGCAGGTGTGCGCTGAATTCAACCAGCCGGTCGCGATCATTACCAAATCGGCGCGCATCGAACGCGATCTGGATATTCTTTCAGCGATGGCCGGGCGCGAACTGGTCCAGGTTTTCATTTCGGTAACAACACTCGATCGGGATCTCGCGCGCCGGCTCGAGCCTCGCGCATCGGCGCCGGCCAGACGCATACAAGCCCTACGCGCGTTGAGCCAGGCGAATGTGCCGTGTGGCGTAATGGTCGCGCCCGTCATCCCGTTTCTGACCGACAGCGCGATGGAACAGATTCTCGCCGCCGCCGGCGATGCCGGGGCAGTCATGGCGGGCTACACGCTGCTGCGCTTGCCGTACGAAGTGA
The DNA here is from genome assembly GCA_013695435.1 of Burkholderiales bacterium. Classification (NCBI taxonomy): domain Bacteria; kingdom Pseudomonadati; phylum Pseudomonadota; class Betaproteobacteria; order Burkholderiales; species Burkholderiales bacterium. The sequence goes on from JACDAM010000024.1 coordinate 3,715, forward strand.
AGCCCTTGTTCAAGGCCTGGCTAGCTCTGCACTATCCGCTGAAAGCCCGGCACGTCATGAGCCGGGTCGCCGAAATGCGGGATGGGCGCGACAACGACAGCGAATTTGGCCGGCGCATGCGCGGCCAGGGCGAATTCGCGGCCCTGCTGGCGCAGCGTTTCCGAATCGCCTGTCAGCGTTCCGGCCTGAATGAAAGGCGCTTTCGTTCGAGAGTCGATCAGTTCTGCGTGCCGACCACGCAGCTCACGCTATTCTGATTGCGCGCTGCTGCCTAAATGCGTGCTGCTGCCGGGGTCAAGCTCGGGGCTAACCTTAGCGAGCATGGGCGGTGCGGATAAAATCGGCAGGGTGTCGACAACGACCAGCCAGCCGACCACAACCAGGACGAGCGCCACGATCGCGCTTCGCAGCATGCCCAGAAAAACTTGTGGCGGCGTGATAACGGGTCTACTCTGCCGGGTTTGGGACATCAAGTCCCGGGGCGACGAGTTTGACCTGATTGAGTTTCGCTGAATCTGCATAGCTGTTTTGCAAGCTTGCCGAAAAATGACGGTCTATTGTTGTGCCGAGATAACGCCGAGGCAATAGAACTTTAGTAATAGTGTGTGGAGAGATAGAGTTCCTACGCCTCATCCGTCGCAAACAGGCGGCCGGTCACATCGCGCATACTTGTTCCTTGCATCGAGCGTACTGTTCCCTGCTCCGAACAACTGTATGTTGCCAGCAAGCAGGGCTTTGAATCTTGCAAGGTAGCAAAGGCGTCAGGAAAAAACGCGTGAGCGTTGTTTTGAGCAAAAAGACGGTCTGGTGCAGGAAACAGGGGAGTGGCGTGGCTGACCTGGCGAACGAAAACCTCAGGATTCTGGTTGTCGACGACCACGCGCTGATTCGCGAGGCTCTGCGCGGCGTGTTGAAACAGCTCGATGCCCAGGTAGAGATGTTCGAGTCGGCAACCTGCGCGGAGGCGTTTGCATTGGCTAATGCGAATCCCGATCTCGACCTCTGCCTGCTCGATCTGTACCTGCCGGGTCTAGACGGTTTCGCCGGCTTGATCGAACTGCGCAGGCGTCATCCGGCGATCGCAATCGTCGTGTTATCGGCATCGGACGACCGCGCCGACGTCACCCGGGCTCTCAATCATGGCGCGGTCGGCTTCATTCCAAAATCGTCGCCGTGCTCGGTGATGTTGTCGGCGCTGAATCTGGTGCTTGCCGGGGGTGTCTACCTGCCGCAGGAGTTATTGGGCAAGGGGACGTCGAACACGCGAACGTCAACCCCGCAGTCGGCTCCCGCGCGGACTTGTCATATCACCGAACTCGGTTTGACCGAGCGCCAGCTTGAAGTGCTGATGCTGATGATCCAGGGCAAGCCGAACAAGGTGATTTGCCGCGACCTTGGGTTGGCGGAGGGAACGGTCAAAATCCACGTGACCGCCATCCTGAAGGCGCTGCATGCAACGAGTCGCACCCAGGCGGTGTTGGCTGCCGCTCAGCTCGATTTCAGCAGGACTGCGGTGAGAGAGGAGGGCGAGGAGGTGGGAATCGAAGCATCTAGCCCTGGTCTTGGCTCGAATCGGGCAGCCTGATCGTCACTTTGGTGCCGCAGCCGGGCTTGCTGTCCACCGACACGGCGCCGCCGAGATAAAAAACGCGCTCTTGCATGCCGCGTATGCCGTGGCGCGATATATCGTCGAGCCGTACGCTTTCCATTCCCACGCCATCGTCGCTGATCTCGAGAACGATATTGCCGCTGTCGCGGGCCAGACTCGCTGTAACCTGGCTCGCTTTGGCATGCCGCGCAACGTTGGTCAACGCTTCCTGAAATCCGCGAAACAGCGCGATTGCATGGGCCGGCGCAAACTCGCTATTGCCGACCTTCGCGTGAAACTGGCAGGGAATGTCGGAGCGCCCGGCAAATTCCTGCGCTTGCCACTCGAGCGCCGAAATCAGACCGAGATCGTCGAGCAGCGCCGGACGTAGATCGGATTGAATCTTGCGCACCGCGGCGATCGCGGTATCGATCAGTTGCAGCAAGGTTGCGATCTTGTTCTGGATTTCCGGCTTGGCAGCCGTCAGCTTTCGGTGCAGCCACGACACATCCATTTTGAGCCCGGTCAGGACGCCGCCGAGTTCGTCGTGCACCTCGCGGGCGATATGCGCTTTCTCATCCTCGCGCACCGATTGCAGGTGGGCCGACAACTCGCGCAACTGCGCCGTGCGCTCATCGACGACCTTTTCCAGTTGCAGAGTGTGCCGCGCGAGGTTGGCTTCCGCCCGCTTCCGCTCGCTTATGTCTATCTGCGAGCTGATAACACCGCGCACAGCACCCTCGCCGTCGAACAGCGGCGCGGCATTGACCAGGACGTGTACGCGTTTGCCGTCGGCGCGCAGCACCTCGAGCTCTACGCTTTCGACTTTTTCGCGGCGCTGCGCCGCGAGCTGCATCGGCAAATCGCGTGCCGGACATTCGACTCCGCCCTTGAAGACGCGATACGGCGGCTGCGGCCGATTCAGGGAGACGTTGCTATCGGCATCCATGCCGAGCAGCTCGGTGAACGCGCGATTGCTCGTTATCACGTCGCAATCCGCGTCTCGCGCCACGGCTATCCCGACTGGCGCCACATCCATCAGCGCCTGCAATTCGGTGACGCGGTGTTCGAGGTCCGCATTCAGGCTCTTGATCTCAAGTTCGGCGCGACGTCGCAGAATAAAATGCGCCACGTCCCGCGCAATCGCTTCGGCGGTTTGCAGCAAGCCCTGATCCAGTTCGCGGATCGCGCGGCTGAAAAATTCGATGACGGCTTCAACCTTGCCATTGACGATCACCGGAAAAGCAAATGCCGCATGCAGTCCGCAACGCCTGGCTGCCGCCGCGCGCGGGAAATTATCTTCCTGGCAGATATCCGAAAACCACATCGGCGCGGCGCGGGCGAAAACGCGGCCGGGCGCGCCAACCCCCGGCGCCAGCGAGGTGGCCAGGCAGGTTTTTTCGAATTCGGCAAGCGTGTCGCGGTCGGCATACCACAGGTCGCGACAGCGAAGTACACCTTCTGCCTCGTTCCACAGCCAGACCGCTCCAAAATCCCATTGCATGTGCCTGGCTATCGCCTGAAGAACCTCGAAACTCGCACTGCGCGCGTTGCTTGACGTTGCGAGTATCTGGCTGACTGCGTACTGAGCCCGCACGCGGCTTTCGGCCTGTATGCGTTCGCTGATGTCAAGAACCAGCGCGAAGTAGCCGCGGACAACGCCATTCGCCGCGATATCGGGAATATAGTCGACCTTGATCCAGCGTGCCGGGCCGAGCGCATAAGGCACCCAGCGCTCGAAGGCGACGCTCTGGCCGGCCAGAACCAGATCGACTTCCCGGCTGACGCTGGCGAATGCCGGCTCGCCAATGACCTCGCGAACGGTCTTTCCATACACCTGTTCGCGCTTGACGCCGAACCAGAGTTCATAGGTGCGATTGACGAATCGATAGCGGCGCTCGCGGTCGATGTATGCAATCAGAACCGGCAGCGAATCGGCGATCAGCCGCAGTTCGTGTTCGCGCCGCGCCAGCGTCTCTTCGATGCGGTGGCTCTCGCTTATGTCGGCGACCAGCGCAAAAAATCCTCGCACGACACCGTGCTCGTCGACATCGGGCAGGTAGTCGCCGTGCACATGGCGCGCCAGGCCATCGGGATAAACGGCGGGTCGATCGAACGACACCGGCTGGCCGGACAGCACTCCCTCGATGTACGGCCGCAACCCGGCGTAAGAGCTTTCGCCTACGACATCGCGCACCGTCGCGCCCAGGATTTCGGCGCGGCTCTTGCCGCACCACTGCTCGTACGTCCGATTCGCGAACAGATAGCGCTGCTCGCTGTCGATGTGGGCGATCAATGCCGGCATGACGTCGGCAATCAGGTGCAATTCGCGCTCCTTGCGCTGTAGCGCGGTCTGCGCCTTGCGTGTTGCGGTCGCGTCGGCCATCCGGGAGCGGCGCAGCTCGAGTTGCGTCATGACCTGGCGCGCCAACGCCTCGAGCGCCTCTTTCTGTTCCCGGCTTAGCCTGCGCGGTCGGTAATCGAGGACGCAGACGGTGCCGAGTGCGTGACCATCGCCGGTACGCAGCGGCGCCGCTGCGTAAAAGCGCAGATGCGGTTTGCCGGCAACGCGCGGGTGCGTCGCGAAACGCGCATCTTTGGCGAGATCGGGAAATATCGAGAGCCGCGGCTCAAGAATCGCGTGAGCGCAAATCGATTCATCGCGCGGCGATTCGCAAAGACGAACGCCGACCTCGGATTTCATCCATTGCCGCCTCTCATCGATGAAGATGATACGCGCGATCGGCGCCCGGCAGATGTGAGCGGCCAGGCGCGTGATGTCGTCGAACGCCGGCTCGCCCGGCGTATCCAGAATCGCATAGCGACGCAATGCGCCGAGGCGCGCCGCTTCATCGGTGGGTCGCGGCGCTGTGCGTGGTTTTGGCGGGATGGTGATAGCTGGCATCGCTCGCATCAGGACTAACAGTTGACTGCTCGCGCATCGCGCGGGAGCGCGGCAACCCGATTATAGAACTTTGCGGCGAGGCCGGGTTTACGCTGGTTTCCCGCAACGGAATCCGCCGTGGCGTCTGCGCAGTGCCCGGTAAAAATCATGCGCCGCGATCGCTGTGAGCGTCGAGCTACTCGTTTCGCTGCACGCCGAGCAGTTCGCCAAGCAGCGTGCGCAGCGTCGCCGGGCGCACCGGCTTGTGCATCAGGTGGCAGCCGGCGTTCTTTGCCTGTTGGCCGAGCAGCGGCGCCGTATCGCCGCTGATCAGGATGCAGGGTGTGGTCGCGGTGGCGTACGTTTCGCGCAAGCGCGTCACGAGTTGCAGACCGTTTTCTTCGCCAGGCAAGCGATAATCGCAGATCAGCGCATCAGGCCGGCGCAGATTGTGAAACTGTGCTTCAGCTTCATCCGCCGATCCGGCAACGACGACCTGGTAGCCCCATGCCGTAAGCAGGCCATGCATGCCCGCTCGCACCAGTGCCTGGTCATCTATCACAGCGATCAAGGTGCCGCTCAAATCTTCGTCCCGTGCCGGCGGCTCGACCGCCTGCCGCGAGCTTAAGGCCGCAGGCTGCGGCGAAATGCGCGGCACATCGACGCTGAAGCGCGAGCCTGCGCCAACGCGCGATACGAGCGTGATGCGGTGGTGCAGCAATTGCGCGAGGCGCTCGACGATGGCAAGCCCCAGGCCTAGACCCTTGCCACGCTCGTTCGCAGGATTATCGAGTTGGACAAATTCCTGAAAGATATCTTTCTGCTGCGCTTCCGGTATGCCGCTGCCGCTATCCCAGACTTCTATGCGCAGCGATTTGCGTCTGCGCCGGCAGCCGAGCACGATGCCGCCTTTCGACGTATAGAGTAAGGCGTTCGAAAGCAGATTCTGCAGGATGCGCTCGAGCGGAAACGGGTCGCTGTGTACCCATGCGCTACAGGAGACGATGCGCAGCTTCAAGCCCTTTTCTGCCGCACGCGCCATGAAGTTTTCCCGCAGGCGCTCGAGCATCGGGTCGATCGGAAAATCGCAGAGTACCGGCTCGACAACGCCGGCATCGAGCCGCGAGATATCCAGCAAGCCATCGAGCAAGTCTTCCATGGCGCTGACCGACGCGTCGATGCGTGCGACCAGCGCCCTGTTTTCGTCCGTGCGCACTTTATCGCGCAGCTCGGCGACGAACAGGGCGAGCGCGTGCAGCGGCTGCCGCAGATCGTGGCTGGCAACCGCCAGAAATCGCGATTTCGACTGATTGGCGCGCTCTGCGTCCTTGGTGCGGGCGGCCAGTTCGACGGTCGCTGCCGTGATCCGCTCCTCCAGGTTGTCGCGCGCCGATTTGAGCGCGACAGCCATGTCATTCACACCCGACTCGAGCGCGCCGAGGCCGCCGCTGGAATCGGGCTTGACGCGCGCATCGAAATCTCCGGCTTCGATTTTCTCGACCGTTTCCGTCAGGCGCGAGATCGGCCGGCTGATGCCGCGGCTCATGCGGATTGCCACAAACCCCGTCACCAACAGCACGCCAAGGGTGATAAGAAGGCTGTGCAGAAGCAGGCGCGCCTTGCGCGCAATCAACTCGTCGCGCGCTATCTCGACATGAATCGAACCGATCACCGCAGTCTCGGCGGATCCGACAGGGCGCTTGCCGTCCGCTTCGAAAAAATCTTCGAGCGCGATCTGGTTTTGCAAAATCGGCGTCTTGAATACCAGGACGCGGTCTTGCGCGAGGCTAGCGCTCATCGTTTTGCGGTCCGGCGCGGGTAATGCCGGGTCGAGCGATGCGCCGCTTTGCGCTAGAACCACGCCCAGCCGGTCGCGGATCGTCACCGCCCTGACGTCCGCTTCGCGCAGCGCCGAATCGGCAATGCGCTGCAAAACCTGGCGGTTGCCTGCGAATACGCCGTATTCCGATGCCGGCGCGAGCGCCCGCGCGATTGCCAGGCCGCGCTCTTCCAGCGATTGTTCGAGATCGGCGAAACGTGTATTGATAAAGTAAACCGCGAGCAATATCGCGATCAGCGTCGCCGGCGCCAAAGCCAGCAGCAGGGCGCGCTGCCTGATGCCCCAGTGCTTCATGGCGCCGACTCCGCCGTGCGCAATTGTTCGAGCAGCATCGCTTCGCCGGGAACATCGAGTCCCAGCGAGCGCGCCACGTGGTAATTGACGCTGACATCGAAGTATTGCGGGAATTGCGGCGGCGGCAGGTTGCGGCCGGCCAGCCAGGCTCGAACCAGCTCTCCGGTCTGTCGGCCGACTTGCGCAGGAATCGAATGCACGGCGGCCAGCGCGCCGGCGCTGACATAAGCTGCCGAATAGGCAATCACCGGAGCCTGATAGCGGTAGCTGGTCAGCAATACCGCCTGCGCGGTTTCCCGGTTCAGCACGATGGGGTCGTGCAGCGTCAACAATACCGCGCTGTCGGCGAGCACGCGCTGCAACGCCGACAGCATCTGGTCCTGATCGTCGATCGCCTCCCAGTGAATCTGAAATCCAAAGCGCCTGGCGGCTGCCTGCAACCTCTCCGGCGATTCGACCGATTCGCCGGAGAGGACGACGCCGATATGCTTTCGCCGCGGCAGCAAAAACTGAATCAGCCGCAACCGGCGCGCCAGCGGCTGGTCGAGAAAAACGGCGGAAAACGTGCGGCGGTCGCGCGCGCCTTGCGCACGGACGATTTTCCTGTGAACCTGGCTCGGGATCAGCG
>JACDAM010000025.1 GCA_013695435.1 Burkholderiales bacterium
AGGGTATTGAGAGCCGGCGTAAGGTTCACTTTGATGATTTGCAGAAACCCAATCACAATCACGAACAGCAGAGTTGGACCTGTCACCCAACCTAAGATTTTAAAGAATCTTCCTGGATCTTGGGTCAGGTTGAACGTCAGCAGTGCAATTGCAAAGAAACAAATCCAGTCCAGAACCTGCTGCCGGTAAGGACCCCCGGGATTGAAGATCATGGTAGCGATGTTCGGCTACGACGACTCGATCACCGATGCGCAGGAAATCGCCCGCCGGGTGCTGGCGGACCACCCGGCGGTCTTGATTGACCCGGAGCCGTCGGTGCTGGTGGACAGCCTGGGCAATGCGACCGTCAAACTGCGCGTCTACTTCTGGCTGAACGGTTGCGAGCACAGCTGGCTGAAGGTTCGCTCGTCGGTGATCCGGCTGGTGAAGCGCGCTTTCCAGGCGCACGGCATCTCGATGCCCGACGAGGCCCGCGAGGTGGTGTTCCCGCAAGGCATCCCCATCACCATGCTGGAGCGGGAACCGGCCGCGGCCAGCGGCGAACGGCCGGCGACGGCGCCACCGCGGGGAGCGCCGCAGGATGAACAAGCCGAGGTGTCCACGAAGGCCGAAGCCGGCCTCTACAGCGAAGCCGCCGTCATCGAGGATCAGGCGCGGCAGGCACAGCAACTGAAGGTCGGGGAGAACCTGTTGCCAGCCACCGAGACCGCGGCCGCCGGGAAGCAGCCCAAGGGACCGGCCCAGTGACGCCGCGCGGGCCGGCTCGCTGCCTGCCGGACTTCAGACCCGTCGTCCGGAGGCCGGCATCTCCCTTTCGTGCTGGGATTCTGAAGATCCCGGCCGAAGCTGCCTGGTCAAGCAAGTCCAAGCTGATGCCTCGGTCCGCATCTGGCGGCACCCGGCCAGAACCTGCCGGCCGACGGAGCAGCCAGGGGCAGTGTAAGGAAATCCGACAGGCGCTCCGTTGTCGCGCTTGGCGCGCCCGGCGGCATCGCGGGATGCAGACTCGCCGACTGCGCGATATGCTGTATATCCATACAGCTTCGCAAGGACGCGGACCATGTCTCGCACCGCGGCGGCAAGGCGTGCCGAGCCGCAATGGGGCGCTGCCGCTTACCAGCGCCACCGGCCCGAGCAGACCCTGCTCTACCGGCTGGTCGAGCAACACTACCCGGAGTTCGTCGAACACCTGGCCGGGCAGGGCCGGGCGTTGCCGGACTACGTGCAGCGGGAGTTCGAGGACTACCTCAAGTGCGGCCGCCTGGAGCACGGCTTTCTGCGGGTGCGTTGCGAGTCCTGCCATGCCGAACACCTGGTGGCCTTCAGCTGCAAGCGGCGCGGCTTCTGCGCGAGTTGCGGGGCGCGGCGCATGGCGGAGAGTGCTGCCCTGTTGGTCGATGAGGTTCTGCCGCAGGCGCCCATGCGCCAGTGGGTGCTCAGCTTCCCGTTCCCATTGCGCTTCCTGTTCGCCAGTCGCCCGGCGATCATGGGCCAGGTACTGGGCATCGCCTACCGCGTCATTGCCGCGCACCTGATCAAGCAGGCCGGGTTCACCCAAGACAGCGCCCGCACCGGCGCGGTGACGCTGATCCAGCGCTTCGGCGCCGCGCTGAACCTGAACATTCACTTCCACATGCTCTTCCGCGATGGCGTCTACGTCGATGCCGCCAGCGGCGTGCGCTTTGTCTGGGTGAAGGCGCCGACCGGCACGCAACTCGTCCGGCTCGTTCAGGGCATCGCCAAGCGCGTCGGGCGCTTTCTGGAACGGCAAGGCTTGCTGCAACGGGATGCCCAGAACAGTTTTCTCACCGAGGCGGCGCTGGGCGAGGGCCCGATGGATCAGCTCGCGGGCCACTCGATCACCTACCGCATCGCGCTCGGGCCACAGGCTGGTCGCAAGGTGTTCACGCTGCAGACGTTGCCTGCCTGCGATCCGGGCAATCGGCTCGGTGACTCGCTGGGCAAGGTGGCCCGGGTTCAGCCTGCACGCGGGCGTGGCGGTGAAGGCCCATGAGCGCAGGAAACTCGAACGGTTGTGCCGCTACGTGAGCCGCCCGGCCGTCTCGGAGAAGCGGCTCTCCCTCACGCCCAAGGGCAA
>JACDAM010000026.1 GCA_013695435.1 Burkholderiales bacterium
TGATTAAGTCCCGCGCGGATCGCGTTTCGACGAGAATGGGCTGGCTGCTAGACGCGCAGTGCAGCATCAGTAGCCGGACTACGGGCAAGCTGCGCGGCGACGCAGACGGCCCAGTATCGTCGAAACCCTCCGGGACGGGGCTTTGCGGGCGGTCTGCTTTGTCGCGCGGCTTGCGAAGGGTTCGACCATTCGCTGCGCCGCGCTTCGCGCATCCCATCCCGCAAAGCCCCGTCGCGACCGCGTAGGACTTAATCAGTGGTTCCTTAGGTGCTAAAATCGCATAAAATTCAGGGCTAGGGAAGCTGTAATCAGCGCATCGCAAATATGCCAACGATATTTCATGGTAAGTGTTGTATTTTTTATCTCTGCGGGGTCGAAAGCGGCTTGCGCCGGCCTTCGTTAGTCGGCGCTGCTTCAGCGATCCGCCCCGCTGCATCGCTCCATAGCCCGCTTCGTCCGGCAAATCTGTGGAACGTCTAGAGCTGCTGCACGGCTGGGTCGCCGGCCAGTTTCCGAACCAGGGCTTCGAACTTGCGCCGGCTTCTGCCGATGCCAGTTTTCGCCGCTATTTCCGCGCGAGTTTTGCCGACCGCGCGCTGATCGCGATGGACGCGCCCCCGAAACTAGAGGATTGCAGGCCGTTCATCCGCGTCGCGCAGTTATTTGCCGAAGCCGGCGTAAATGTACCGCGCGTGCTGGCGCACGATCTCGAACAGGGCTTCCTCCTGCTGACCGATCTCGGCCACGCGACTTATCTCGAAGTCCTCGCTTCCGATGCGCCTGATGCCCTGTATCTCGATGCGATCGACGCCCTGATCCGGATTCAATCGATCAGCCGCGAAGGCGTGTTGGCGGGTTACGACGAAGCGCTGCTGCTTCGCGAAATGCGCTTGTTCCGCGACTGGTACCTGCCGAAGCATCTGCAGAAAACGCTGAGCGCAGCGCAGAGTTCTGCCCTGGAAGCCAGTTTCGCGGTAATCATGCGCAACAACCTGGCGCAGCCGAAGGTTTTTGTTCACCGCGATTACCATTCGCGCAACCTGATGATGACCACGCCCAATCCCGGTATTCTCGATTTTCAGGACGCGGTGTACGGCCCGATCACCTACGATCTCGTTTCGCTGCTGAAAGACGCCTATATCGCATGGGACGAAGAGCAGGTTCTCGACTGGAGCGTGCGCTATTGGGAAAAAGCGCGCCGCACCGGCCTTCCGGTCGCGGCCGATTTCGCGGTTTTCTATCGTGATTTCGAATGGATGGGTGTGCAGCGCCATCTGAAAGTGCTAGGCATCTTCGCCCGCCTTTTTCATCGCGACGGGAAAAGCGCCTATCTGAAAGACATGCCGCTGGTCGCAAGTTATTTGCGCAAGGCGTGTGGACGCTATCGCGAGCTTGCGCCGCTGTTGAGGTTGATCGACGAACTCGAAGACCGCGGCGCGTCGCGGGTCGGCTACACCTTCTGATTCGACGAGGGAGCCCGGCATGCGCATCCTCGGCATCGATCCCGGCCTGAATGTGACTGGATTCGGCGTGCTCGATCAGGCCGGCCAGCAGCTCAGTTATGTGACGAGCGGCTGCATCAAGGTGCCGCGCGGCGAATTGCCGTATCGGCTGAAAGCCATCCTCGATGGTCTTTGCGAAATCATCGCCAGCTTCCATCCCGAGCAGGTATCGGTTGAAAAAGTGTTCGTCAACGTGAATCCGCAATCGACGCTGCTGCTCGGCCAGGCGCGCGGCACCGCGATCTGCGCGGCGATTTCAAACGATTTGCCGGTGGCTGAATACACGGCGCTGCAAGTCAAGCAGGCGGTGGTCGGCAATGGCCACGCCAGCAAGGAACAGGTGCAGGAAATGGTGCGCCGTTTGTTGAAGTTGAGCGGGCTGCCTGCCGCCGATTCGGCGGATGGCCTGGCGTGCGCGATTTGCCATGCGCACGGCGGCCTGGGCGCAGGCATGTCCAATGCGGGATTCGGCGGATCGGCGATTTCCGGTTATCGCGTCCGTGGCGGACGTTTGATCCAGGCAGCAGGCAGACGCGCGCGCGGGATCGGCACATGATCGGCAGGATCACCGGCGTGTTGGTCGACAAGAAACCGCCGCAAGTCTTGCTCGATGTGCAGGGCATCGGCTATGAAATCGATGTGCCGATGAGCACGTTCTATCAGCTGCCGGCGACCGGCGAGCGCTGCGCGCTGCATACGCATCTGACGGTGCGCGAAGACGCGCATTTGTTGTTCGGCTTCGCGACCGAAGATGAGCGCAGCGCATTCCGCCAATTGCTGAAGGTCGCAGGCGTCGGGGCGCGCACCGCGCTTTCGGTGCTGAGCGGCTTGACCGTTGGCGAACTCCAGCATGCGGTCGCAGTCCAGGACAGCGCACGCCTCGTCAAAATCCCCGGCATCGGCAAGAAAACAGCCGAGCGCCTGCTGCTTGAACTGCGCGACAAACTTGCGTTTACGGCGGAAGGCGTCGTGGGGGCCGCCGCCCGCCCGGCCGCCGGAGGCGACGTCGGGAACGCGCTGTTGGCTCTGGGCTACAATGACCGGGAAATCACCTGGGCGCAAAAGCAATTGCCTGCGGATTTGGCGGTCGGCGAAGGCATCCGTCAGGCCCTGAAATTACTGTCCAGGGGGTAATCCGTGGAGTCCAACCTGTTACTGATCGGCATCCTCGGCTTTGTGCTGCTGATGGTGATCGTCTACAAGCTGACATTCAATCTCGAGTATTACCGCAAACTGCCTCCCGAGCGGCTCGCGCTGCTGCGCCGCCAGTTCATCCTGGGCGGCATTCTGAGTCTCGCCTTCGCTTTGGCGGGACTTTACGTGAATTCGAACAGTTGATGATCGAAACCGATCGCCTGATTACTGCAACACCGCTTTCACCAGGCGAAGAAGCGTTCGAGCGTGCATTGCGGCCGAAGCACCTTGCCGAATACATCGGCCAGGAAAAAATCCGCGAACAGTTGCAGATATTCATCGACGCCGCCAGGAAGCGCCGCGAAGCGCTCGATCACGTGCTGTTGTTCGGGCCGCCAGGCCTAGGCAAAACGACGCTCGCACACATCATCGCGCGTGAAATGGGCGTCAACCTGCGCCACACTTCGGGTCCGGTGCTCGAGCGCGCCGGCGATCTGGCCGCGATCCTGACCAATCTCGAACCGAACGATCTCTTGTTCATCGACGAGATACACCGGCTCAGTCCTATCGTCGAGGAAATCCTGTATCCGGCGCTCGAGGATTTCCAGATCGACATCATGATCGGCGAAGGCCCGGGCGCGCGCTCGGTCAAGCTCGATCTGCCGGCGTTCACGCTGGTTGGTGCGACCACCCGCGCAGGCATGCTGACCAACCCGCTGCGCGATCGCTTCGGCATCGTTGCCCGGCTGGAATTTTACGCGCCCGCCGAGCTGGCGCGGATCGTCATGCGCTCGGCGCGTTTGCTGAACGTCGAGATCGCGGACGATGGCGCGTTCGAAATCGCGCGCCGTTCGCGCGGCACGCCGCGCATCGCCAACCGGCTGCTGCGCCGCGTCCGCGATTACGCAGAAGTGAAAGCAGACGGACGCGTGACGCGCGAGGTTGCCGATGCTGCGCTCGTGATGCTCGATGTCGATGTTCTCGGGCTCGACATCATGGACCGCAAATACCTGCTCGCGATGATCGAGAAATTCGATGGCGGTCCGGTCGGCGTGGACAATCTCGCTGCCGCGATCAGCGAGGAGCGCGACACGATCGAAGACGTGCTGGAACCTTATCTGATCCAGCAAGGTTATCTGAAACGCACGCCGCGCGGGCGCATGGCCACAGCAGCGGTCTACCGTCATTTCGGTTTGGCCTTGCCGGCAAGCGGAACCAGCGGCGAACTGTGGCGCGAATAATGCCGGATAAGCACCGGCGAAAAACTGCGGCGCCCTCCGGTCGTCGCAGCGGAGCGACGCGTGCGATGATCGATGCCCGGTAACTTTTCGTGGCCGGTCAGGGTTTACTACGAAGATACCGATGCCGCCGGGGTGGTCTACCACGCGAACTAGTTGCGGTTCATGGAACGCGCGCGCACCGAGTGGCTGTTTGCGATGGGTTTTGATCACGCCGCGCTTCTGCGCCACAATATGCGGTTTATCGTGCGTTCGGCGGCCCTCGAATATCTGAATCCGGCGCGACTGCACGACAGCTTGGAGACCACCGTCGAGGTGGCAAAAAGCGGGCGCTGTTTCCTCGTCTTTGCCCAGCAGGTTTTGCGCGGCAGTCAAATCCTGACGAACGCCACCGTCAAGGTTGTCGCTGTTACCACTGGCAGCGGTGGCGATCCTTTAAAACCAGTCGCAATGCCATACATTTTGCGGCGCAAGCTGGAAAACTTTTCATGAATATCGGTCAAGACCTCTCTTTGCTCAGCCTGGTTTTCAACGCCAGCCTGCTCGTGCAACTGGTGATGGCGCTGCTGCTGCTGGTGTCGCTGATGTCGTGGTGGTTCATTTTCCGCAAGATGTTTGCGATCCGCCGCGAAAAACGTGTGACCGATTCGTTCGAGAGGGAATTCTGGAGCGGCGGCGATTTGAACGCGCTCTATCAGCGTGCCACCAGCAGCCGCCATCAATCAGGCAGCATGGAGAAAATTTTCGAGGCCGGGTTCCGCGAATTCGTGAAGCTGAAACGCCAGCCGGCTATCGACGCCGGGCCTGTTCTCGACGGCACCCGGCGCGCGATGCGAGCGACGTTTCAGCGTGAAATGGACGTGCTGGAATCGCATTTGTCGTTCCTCGCGACGGTCGGCTCGGTCAGCCCGTACGTCGGTCTGTTCGGGACGGTCTGGGGAATTATGAATGCCTTCCGCGGTCTGTCGAACGTGGTTCAGGCGACCCTCGCCCATGTCGCGCCAGGCATCGCCGAAGCCCTGATCGCGACCGCGATGGGCTTGTTCGCGGCGATTCCGGCGGTCATTGCGTATAACCGCTTTACCCATGACATCGATCGCCTGTCGATACGTTTTGAAAGTTTCATGGAAGAGTTTTCGAATATTCTACAGCGCCAGCCGCACGTATAAGCGCCGTCGTCAGTTTACAAAAAGGCCAGTCCATGCCGCGCCATTCCCGACGCCTGATGAACGAGATCAATGTCGTGCCGTATATCGACGTGATGCTTGTGCTGCTGGTGATCTTCATGGTCACAGCGCCCCTCATCAATCCCGGCCAGATCGAATTGCCGGAGATCGGGAAATCGTTGAGCGCGCCGATCGCGCCGCTCGAAGTCGGCATCAAGGCCGATCAAACTTTGCTGTTGCGCGATCGTTCGCAGGCACAAGTCGAACGCGCGATCAGCCAGCAGGAACTGGTGCAGGCAATCAAGGCCAAGCAGCAGCAAAACCCGGAGCAGCCGGTCGTGATTGCCGCCGATAAGGACGTCCGATATGAGGAAGTCTTGAAAGTCATGGATTTGTTGCAGCAAAACCAGGTGAAAAAGGTTGGATTGCTGGCCAAGCCGAGGTCGGGTTGAAGGACGAAGCGGTAAGGCGGGCGCGCAGCCGCGCCGCCCGGCGGGAGCCCGGCAAATTCGCCGCCGGGGTCATGGCGGTATTGATGCACGTGGTTTTCATTGGCCTGCTCGTATTCGGCGTGCGCTGGCAAAGCGAACAACCTGACGCCACCGTCGTCGATCTCTGGACCGAGCTGCCCGCGCCCAAGCCGATCCCAAAACCCGAACCGGTGGTACAGGTGAAACCGCAGCCCAAACCCGAACCTGTGCCGGAACCGAAGCCCGAGCCCGAGCCTGCGCCCGAGCCCGACCCGCCGCCTCCACCCGAGCCCGAACCAGTCCCTGAACCCGAACCCACTCCGCCCCCCGAGCCTAAGCCTGCGCCCAAGCCCGAGCCGACGGAGGCGGAAATCCTGCTGAAGGAAAAGGCGGAGCAGGCGCGCCTCGAAAAGATCGAGATAGAGCGAAAAGAGAAGGAGCGTATCGCCGTCGAGAAACGGCGCAAGGATGAGTTCGAAAAGCAGGCAGAACTGAAACGCCAGGCCGAGGCGAAAAAACAAGCCGAGTTGAAGCGCAAGGAGGAAGCGGAAAAATTAGCCGAGGTCAAGCGCAAAGCGGAAGCGGAGCGCAAGGCTGAAGCCGAAGTCAAACGCAAAGCCGAAGAAGAAAAGCGGCAACTGGCGCTCGCGCAGGAACAAAAAAGGCTGAAGGAAGAACAGGAGCGCAAGGCCCGCGAAGCGCGCGAGACGGCCGAAGCTGCGCGCGTGCAGCAAGAGCGCGAGCGGGCAACGCAGGCAGCCGCTGCGCAAAAGCGGCTCATCGATGAATATATCGGCCGCATCCGCAGCCAAATCCGCCGGTACACAACCTATCCGCCCGATCTGGTCGGGACGCCGCAAGCCGAGTTCACGGTAACGCTGCTCCCGAGCGGCGAGGTTTTGAATGTTCGACTGCGAAAAAGCAGCGGCAATCCGGCATTCGACAATGCGGTAGAGCGCGGCATCTACAAAGCGCAACCTCTGCCGCTGCCCTCGGATCCACTGTTGTTCGCGAGCAACTTCCGTGAATTTACGCTGGTTTTCAGACCCGAGAATTGAGGATGATCGGCACGGGCGCCCGGTCTGGAACGTCTCCGATACAGCGGATTCAAACGATTCGATCTCAACAGGCTGTCCAGGCGCCGCGCTTGCCCACGAATGAAACGACGGCGATGGCAATACCGAACCATTCTGATGTCTACTAACATTAATTCAGCCATGACTAATACTGTTTCCAGTTTCTCCACCCGTGCGCTGTTGCAGGCGCTGCTGTTATTCACGCTTGCGCTGGCGCCGCTCACGGCGCGCGCGCAACTCACCATCGAGATCGTCGGCGGGGGTGTCACCCAAATACCCGTTGCCATCGTGCCTTTCGCTGGCGAACAAGCCCTGCCGCAAAGTATCACCGAAGTCGTCGCCGCGGATTTGCTGCGCAGCGGGCTGTTCAAGACAGTGCCTGTTTCCGGTGTCACGCCGTTGCCCGCGCAACCGCAGGACATCAACTTCCAGGAATGGCAAGGGCGCGGCGCCGATGCGGTTGTGATCGGCGGTGTTAGTCCGAGGGGCGACGGCAAGTTCGAGGTGCGATTCCACTTGATGGATGCGTTGAAGCACAACCAGCTCGCGGCCTTTACTTACACGATCCCGCCGACGCAGGCGCGCCTGACCGCGCATCGCATCGCCGACGTGATTTACGAAAAGTTGACCGGCGATCAGGGCGTATTCAGCACCAAGATAGCCTACGTTTCCAAGCAAGACGGCAAATATCGCCTGCAGGTGGCCGACGCCGACGGCTTCGGTGCGGAGACGGTCGTCACCTCCAATGAACCACTGATATCCGCTTCGTGGTCGCCCGACGGCACGCGGCTCGCATACGTATCGTTCGAGCGCAAGAAGCCGATTATTTTCCTGCAGTCGCTATTGACCGGGAAGCGTTCGGTACTCGCCAATTTCAAGGGCATCAATAGCGCACCGTCGTGGTCTCCCGACGGCAGAAAGCTGGCGATCGTCTTGACCAAGGACGGCAACTCGCAACTCTATTCCATCGATCCGGATGGCAGCGGCTTGCAGCGCCTGACCAGCAGTTCGGGAATCGATACCGAGCCTTCCTGGTCACCTGACGGGCGCAGTATTATCTTCACATCCGATCGCGGTGGCAGCCCGCAGATTTACCGGATGCCGGCCGGCGGCGGCCCGGCCGAACGGCTGACGTTCGAGGGCAACTACAATGTTTCCCCGCATTTCAGCCCGGATGGCCGCAGCTTTGCCTTTGTTCAGCGCAACGAGGGTCGCTTCAACATCGCTGTCCAGGATTTGACCAGCCGGCAGTCGCAACTCCTGACGGAAACGCGTCTCGACGAGTCGCCAAGCTTCGCGCCAAATGGAAAGATTCTGCTCTATGCCTCAGAAGTAAATGGGCGTGGTATATTGGCGGCGGTTTCGAGCGACGGTCGCGTCAAGCAGCGGCTGACGATCGAATCGGGCGATGTACGGGAACCTGCATGGGGACCGTTTTTAAGAAATAAGTAAAGGAGACAGAGGCATGAAGAATCTGCTAGTCAGCACGCTGCTCGTGGGTATGCTTGGCGCCTGCGCAAGCCAGGATGTCAAAGAAGAACCAAAAGCGCCGATCGACGATCGCACTGCTGCAACGCAAGGGGCAACCGATCCAGGCGCCAGTCAAACGCAGCCGTCAGAGCAGGATAAGCTCGATTCCCGTGCGCTCGGCGCGAATGCGTTGAAAGATCCAAACAGCCCCCTCTCCAAACGCACCATTTATTACGAATTCGACAGCGCGGCGATCAAGGATGAGTTTCGCCCGCTGATTCAGGCGCACGCCAAGTACCTGGCCGACCAGCGAAGCGCGCGCATGACCGTGCACGGTCATACCGATGAACGCGGCAGCCGCGAATACAACCTCGCGCTCGGACAGCGCCGCGCCGAAGGCGTGAAAAAGGCGATGTCGGTGCTTGGCGCATCGGACAATCAGATCGATACGGTCAGCTACGGCGAAGAACAAGCAGCGGTGACCGGCAGCGATGAATCCTCCTGGGCCAAGAATCGCCGTGCGGCAATTATTTATCAGGGCGAGTAGCAGCCAGGAAAGAATATTCAAGCGCGCCAGTATCGCTGTCGCGTTATTTGGCGCGCTCGGCATGCTGGCTTGCAATCCGTCAGCCGCCGCCCTGTTCAGCGATGACGAAGCGCGCCAGGCGCTGAACGAGCAGGCGAAGCAGTTGGTCAAGCTGCAAACCGAGAAACAGGCGCTCGAAGCGCGCGTCCTGAAACTCGAAGAAATCCTGCGCAGTCAGGGCTTGCTCGATCTGCTCACGCAAATCGATGCGCTGAATGCCGAGATCAGCAAGCTGCGCGGCCAAACCGAAGTCCATGGTTATAGTCTCGACGCAGCGCAGAAGCGCCAGAAAGACTTTTATGTCGATCTGGATTCGCGCTTGCGCAGGCTCGAGCAACAGGCCGCAGGCGGCGGATCGGAAGCGCCCGGAGCGGCGTCCAGTCCTCGTTCCGATGGGCCTCCTTCGGAAGATGACGCGGCCACTCCGGGAAGGGATGCGCCCGCTGATAAGAGCTCTTCTGGAAAAAGCGGCGCGGCAGGATTGGCTTTTTCGTCGGGTGCCGCAGTAGCCGATAGCAGTCGTGCTTCCAGCAGTGCTGGCAGCACGACTGGGCAGCCCGCCAAGCCGCCCGGCGATTCACCGACTGCGGCGGGAGACCGGTCAGCGGACGGGGCCGCGGCAGATTCGGGAAAGACGTCCGAGGCGAGCGTTTATGACAACGCGTACGCCCTGTTCAAGCGCGGCGATTACGCGGGCGCCGTCGGCGGATTCCAGAATTTTTTGCGCTTGCATCCGAACTCTCCGCTTGCCCCGAACGCGCAGTACTGGATCGGCAATGCACAGTTCGCCCAGCGCGATTTCGCGGGCGCCATCGCCAGCCAGAAAAAGCTGCTCGCAAACTATCCGCGCAGCCAGAAAGCAGCCGACGCAATGTTGAACATCGCCAATGCGCAAGCGGAGATGGGCGATGCCGCTGCCGCCAAAACGACTCTGCAGGACGTAATCGGCAGTTATCCCTCGAGCGAGGCCGGCGCAAAAGCCAAACGCCGTCTGAGCTCGCTGAAATAAGCTTGCAGCATGGAGGCGCTGGAAAAATTCCACCCCCTGGAAGCAGCGTTTCATTCCGATGCGCGTTCCCTGTTGTCGTTACCCCTGCGCATCACCGAAATTTTTCATTCCCTGCAAGGCGAAACCAGCCGGACAGGTCTGCCGACGGTTTTTATCCGCCTGACTGGTTGCCCGCTACGCTGCGCCTGGTGCGATACCGAATATGCGTTTTATGGTGGCGAAACCCTGCCCATCTCGGCCGTTCTTGAACAAATCCGCTCGCATCAAACGCACTTCATAACGGTTACCGGCGGCGAACCGCTGGCGCAGAAAAATTGCCTGCCGTTGTTGCGCGTTTTGAGCGATGAAGGTTATTCGATATCGCTCGAAACCAGCGGCGCACTGGACATTGCAGCGGTGGACGCCAGGGTTTCGAAGATCGTCGACATCAAGACACCGGGCTCTGGCGAGTGTGCAAAAAATCGCTGGGACAACCTCGCCCACCTCAATCGGCATGACGAGATCAAATTCGTATTGAGTGATGAGGCGGACTACGCATGGGCGAGGCAGATTTTGCGTGAGCGCGCGCTTGCCGATATCTGCCCCGTGCTATTTGCTCCCGTCTGGAAAACCCTCGCTCCCGCTACCCTGGCTGAATGGATCCTTCACGATCGCTTGCCGGTTCGCATGCAATTGCAATTGCACAAGATACTGTGGGGCGAAAAGCGCGGCGTTTGATCGCGGTTGCGAGCTGAGGCGCGGACGTAAACCGCCCCGCCGACAAAAATCGTCTTACCTATCCGATACAAAATCCCTTTTCGTTCGGTATGAAAAAAGCCGTCGTCCTGCTGTCGGGCGGGCTCGATTCCGCGGTGACGCTGGCGATCGCACGCCGCGACGGTTACCAATGCTTCGCCCTGAGCGTCGATTATGGTCAACGGCATCGCGCCGAACTGACGGCCGCCGCCAACATCGCGCGCAGCCTGGGCGCGCATGAGCATCGTCTCGCTCGCCTCGATTTGAGTATGTTTGGTGGCTCCGCGCTGACCGATCCGGCCATTGCGGTGCCAAGCGCGTCCGAGAAGAGTGCTGCTGCCGGTATTCCGCTCACCTACGTGCCGGCTCGCAACACGATTTTCTTGTCGCTCGCACTCGCGTGGGCCGAAGTTTTGCACAGCGAGGCCATTTTTATCGGCGCCAACGCAATCGATTACTCGGGCTATCCCGATTGCCGGCCCGAATTCATCGCCGCCTTCCAGGCGATGGCGAAGCTTGCGACCAAGGCAGCGGTCGAAGGGTGCCCGACGATCATATACACCCCTCTCATCGCGTTGACCAAGGCGCAGATCGTTCTTCAGGGATTAGCGCTTGGTGTCGATTTCAGCGAGACGGTTTCTTGCTACCAGGCCGATTTGCGAGGGCTGGCTTGCGGAATTTGCGACGCATGCCGACTGCGCCGCGCCGGCTTCGCCGCTGCCGCTATCGCTGATCCGACGCGATATATTGTGTCCCTCGTGGAATGAACCATGCCGCTCGCTGACGCAACCGGCCCGGAGATTTCCGCTGGGCGCGAATGCCGAAACATCGGGCGCCGCAGTTCATTCGCATTGAACGGCCATGACGCCGGCGGTATAATCCGCGTCTTCGTTTTGCGTTTTATGGGTCGTTAGCTCAGCTGGTAGAGCAGCGGACTTTTAATCCGTTGGTCGGCGGTTCGAGCCCGCCACGGCCTACCAAAAATCAAGAAGTTACCGAATTCAGTTACTCGCTGTCTAGCGATCTGTCTGGCAAAATGTCCTAGCGTCGGTGTTTCTTCAACTCATCTGCGCTTGACGTACGCATCCGTCATCGCTCCGATTTTCAACATCGCTGAAAAACCTCGAATATTCGGTCGTAGACTGTTCGACTCACCATCTGCCTGCTCGCACCGCGACGATCAGTGATCCATGAACCGCGTGACGATTACCCGTCCGGACGACTGGCATCTGCATCTGCGCGATGGCTCGGCAATGGCTTCGGTGCTCCCCGCTACGGCCGCCCGCTTCGCACGCGCCATTGTCATGCCGAATCTGGCGCCGCCGATCACGACGACCGATCTTGCGCTGGCGTATCGAAGCCGCATTCTTGCCGCGCTGCCTGGCGGGGTTTCGTTCGAGCCCCTGATGACGCTTTATTTGACCGACACGACATCCGCCGCCGAAATCGGCGAGGCGAAACGAAGCGGAGTCGTGCACGGTATCAAGCTCTATCCGCGGGGTGCTACGACCAATTCGGCTTCCGGCGTGGCCGCAATCGAAAATTGCCGCGAGGCGCTTGCCGCGATGGAACAGCATGATTTGCCTTTGCTCGTGCACGGCGAGGTCGATGATCCCGACGTCGATGTTTTCGATCGCGAAAGCGTTTTTCTCGATCGGGTGCTGGCGCCCCTTCTGCGGCGCTATCCAGAATTGCGCGTCGTGCTCGAGCATCTGACGACCGCGGACGCCGTCGAATTCATCGAGCAAGCGCGCTCTGGAGTCGCGGCAACGATCACCGCGCATCATCTGCTGCTGAATCGAAACGCGCTGTTCAGCGGCGGTCTGCGCCCGCATCACTATTGTCTGCCGGTACTGAAACGCGAGAAGCATCGGCGAGCCTTGCTGCGCGCCGCGACCAGCGGCAACCCGAAGTTCTTTCTTGGCAGCGACAGCGCGCCGCACGGCTTGCGGGCAAAGGAATCTGATTGCGGCTGCGCGGGGATTTACACGGCATTCGCCGCGATTGAGCTGTACGCGGAAGTTTTCGCAGCGGCTGACGCGCTGGACCGTCTTGAAGGTTTCGCCAGCTTTTTTGGCGCTGATTTTTATCGGTTGCCGCGCAACGCCGAACAAATTACGCTGATTGACGAAAGCTGGGAAGTGCCGCGGCAGTTGCCGTTCGGCGATGAAACGCTGGCGCCGCTACGAGCCGGCCGCAGCATAGGCTGGCGGCTCGCTTCGACTGAAAATCCCGGCTCAGCGATGCAGCGCCGGAGAACTTGAATAGGGGCTCGGGCAGTAACGTAAAACTCAGGCGATAACTTCCAGGGTGATGCGTTCGAAATCGCTGCCTTTTTCCAGCACGGCGCCCAGTCTCACCCGCATCGAACGACCAGTGTAAAGCTCCAGCGTCTGTCCTGACGCCATCATGCCGAGCGGCAGCAGCAGGCTGGCAGGAGTGTGCATAGTCGGAATCTCGGCAAGCAGCAAGGCCTGCGTAAAGCGATGCCCTGCGCCATCCGCGCGAATCGCAACGGCGAGCGGCGCGCCGGCGAGAATACGTACGCCGAGATGCAACTGCATGGCGCTGTCGTGGCGCAGCCATTGAACCGCGCCGATTGCAAACGCGCCTACACCGGCCGAGCGCACCGCGATCAATTGATCATGCGCGATGCGCATGGCGCTGTCTTCGTTACGAAACAGTCCGTAGCCGGCCGCGCTTTCGTTGAACAGGCGCCAGCGCTCGCATGCAAAACCGAGTTGCGCGGCCTGCGCTTCTATGGTCTGGCCGCGAATATGGCCGAACACCTGCAGATCGTGATGCTCCTGGACCGAATAGCCGCGCGGATGATCAGGCGGCGCGAAAATCCGTTCGCCTACATAGTAATGAATGGCCGCGATGCCGGTGCAAACTTCGGCCTGGTCGGACGTTTCGCGGCGCGGGAAAGACCGGGTATGTCCGCTGCCGCACCATTGGTTGTGCAGCATGGTCAAAAGTGCTGCGATCGTCTGCTCGGCGCCGTCATCGCCCAGGTCGAGTTCCGCCGGCGAATGTCCTTCGCGCATCAATGCGATGCGCTTGCGTACGCTTTTGCTCAGCGATTTCACGCTCAGATAACGCAGGCTGCGTCCGCTTGGTGCGATGCCGATGTGCTGCGCGCCGCTGCGGCCTGCGATATCCACGGCCAGCTTGTGGTCTTCGTCGTCATCGCCGTACGCGGCGACGAGCCTTACCTTTTTGCTCCAGCGATCGAGCCAGCGATCGAGCAGCGCCGTCTGTTTCTGGTTGAGCCCATATGGGTTGGCCAGATCAGCCAGCAATGCGTGCGCATAGCGCGCGCTGCAGGTACTCGTCTGGTCGTCGCGATCCAGTTTATCGCGTACCTTGCGCGTGGCAAAACCCTGCTCCTCGGCATATTCATACAACTCATGCAGATCCTGCCAGAACGCCGCATCAACCTGGCGGTAGACACTGTGTATTTCAGCAGCCTGGCGAACCAGATAGTAAAGACAGCGCTGGCAAATCAGCGGAGCGTGTTCGGCGATTTCCCGATTGCCGTCATCGAAGGCTTTGAGGCAGCGCCGGTATGCGCCGCTCATCAGCCGCCACAGCACCAGGGCATCGGCCCACTGAGACTGTTCGGCGTTCGTCAGCGGAAACGCTTTGCCCGCCCATATCTTTCGGTATTGGTCCTGGACGAATGCGACAGGCTCACGCAGCAGTTCGAGAATCTTCAGGCGTTCGAGCCCCGAAAGCTGCGCTTCCTGCTGCTTTGCGAGCTGCGCACTGATTTCGCGATGGGCAAGCTGCGCATTGGTCAATGCCAACGCCGAAAGCCAGCGCTTGCAGCTGCGCGCGTCATGGAACAACAGGCCGTCTTCAGTGGCCGACAACGTGGTCTGCATTCAGTCGCTCCAACCGGTCTGCGAGATTGCGCCTGGCACGGCAACGCGCAGGCGAGTCGCCAGATCCGGCAAGGCGACGCGGGTACTCGCGCGGCGACGATCGCTCCATACCGGAGAGGGAAAGTGTGCGTCGTCGACATAGCGCGGGATCACGTGCCAGTGCAGATGCGGGGTCAGGTTGCCCAGGCTGGCGAGATTGATCTTGTCCGGAGCCAGTGTCGACCGGATTGCCTGTTCGACGGCGAAGACTATGTCCATCATCTGGCGGCGCTGGTCTGCAGATAAATCGCTCATTTCCTTCACATGGGAATTCCAGATCACGCGGCAAAAACCCGGATAGTCGGCGTCAGAAACCTGCACGACGCGGCAGTAGCGGTTTCGCCACAGCAATTCGCCGCCATTCAATTCACATAACTCGCAATCCATAACCACGGCGATAGTAAGACATGGCTTGTCGCCCGGGCAACCGCGACCGATGAGCGGGACCAATCACATTACAAGCGGCAGCATGCTTAGGGGCAGAAGCGGGCGCCCGGAGCAATCAGGGTGTTCGTGTATCATTCCCACGCGCCTACGCCCTGGTTGCGCGCCCTGATTCTGTCTTCGCGCTTTCATTCGATTCCACCGCTCTTGATGAGCAAGCTTACCGCGCCCGGCTTATGCATATCGTAGTCAACACCCGGCTCATGATGAAGGACAGGCTCGACGGGATCGGCTGGTTTTCCTATGAAACCCTGCGGCGCATTACCGCGGGCCATCTTGAACACCACTTCACTTTCGTGTTCGATCGCCCTGCCGCTGCCGAATTCGTTTTTTCCGATAATGTGCGCCACGTCGTGTTGCCGCCGCACGCCGGACGCCCGCTGTTGACGCGGGTCTGGTTAGACGTTTCCCTGTACGCGTTCCTGCTGCGCGCCAAACCTGATCTCTTGATCAGCCCCGATGGCGCGCTGCCGATCCACAGCAAAGTGCCCGCGCTCGCAGTCATACACGATATCAATTTCGCTCACCGCCCGGCCGATCTGCCTTTTTCTAGCCGTCAATATTACAACCGCATGTTCCCGCGCTACGCACGCAAGGCCGCACGCATCGCCACGGTCTCGGCCTATTCGAAAGCCGACATTGCCGAAACCTATGGCATTCCCGCGGAAAAAATCGATGTCGTGTACAACGGCTGCAACACAGGCTATCAGCCCGTCGGCGAAGCGACGCGGCGTGAAGTGAAGGCGAGATACACGGAGGGCTGCGACTACTTCGTTTTTGTCGGTTCGCTGCATCCGCGCAAAAATATCAACGGTCTGGTGCAGGCTTTCGATCGATTCAAAAGCGCATCGGGCTCGACGCTCAAGCTGCTGATCGTCGGCGCTAGTTACTGGAGCGACGCCGCCTCGGAAGTCAAATTCGGCCAGCTGCGGCACAAAGACGATGTGATTTTTACCGGCCGGCTGGCGCAGCAGGAATTGTTCTCCGTTTTCGCATCCGCGCTGGCAATGACCTACGTGCCTTTTTTCGAGGGATTCGGCATACCGCTTCTGGAAGCGATGAGCTGCGACGTGCCGGTAGTGACTTCGGCCGCAACGTCGATGCCCGAGATAGCCGGCGATGCGGCACTACTCGTCGATCCGGATTCCATCGAAGCGATTGCGGCGGCAATGCAGCGCATCGCTGGCGACGCTGCGCTGCGCTGCGCGTTGATCGAAAAAGGCAGGATACGAAGACAGCACTTTTCGTGGGACAGCACCGCGCAGCGCTTGTGGCAGGCCGCGGAAAAAGTGCTCGCGGCGCGCTGAACGCGGCAGCGCCAGCGAAACGCGCGCCCTTGAAGTCCGCATCTTCGTCTACCTGAGCGCGCTGAACAGCTTTTTGACCAGCGCACTGCCGGCATGGACAGGATTTGCGCGCAGGGCTTTTTCTTCTTCGGCCATCATCAGATACAGGCCATCGAGCGCCTTGCGCGTCACGTAGTTTTCGAGCTTCGCATCTTCGCCTTTAACCAGGCCGAACCTGGACCCGGTCGCGGCAAATTCGTTGTATTGCTCGGCGAGCCCGACCTTCTGCGTCGACTGCTTGACGATGGGCAGGAACTTCGTCGTCAGCGGCGCTTCCGTGGTTTTGCGGAAATACTGGGTGGCCGCGTTGTCGCCGCCGGTCAGTATGCCTTTGGCATCGTCGACGCTCATTTTCTTGACAGAATCCAGCAGCAGCGCCTTGGCTTCCGGGACCGCCGCTTCCGCCGCGCGGTTCATCGCCGTTACCAACTCGTCGGCCTGCTTGCCCATGCCGAAAGTGCGCATCGCCTTCTCGGCTTTTTGCAAGGTAGCGGGCAGCGGAATCTTGACCTTGGGATCGCCGAGGAAGCCATTTTCCTGGCCAAGCTTGCCGACAGCGGCGGACGCGCCCTGGTTGAGCGCATCCTTGAGACCAGTAACCATATCGGTATTGGTGAAGCTGCCGAGATCGGCGGCATGGGAAACCGCGACGAACACCAGCCCGACCAGTGCGGCAAGAGTTTTTTTCATGGCTTCTCCTGGAAAATTATTTGCGCGGCATCAAATCGGTAATGCTGCCGGCCGCGATCTCAGCTGCAAAAAAAATCGTTTCCGACAAGGTCGGATGCGGATGTATGGTCAGCGCCAGATCTTCGATATCGGCTCCCATTTCGAGCGCCAGCACCGTCTCCGCGATTAGCTCGCCGGCATTCGGTCCGACGATGCCTGCGCCCAGCAATTTGCGCGAACCGCGATCGAACAGCAGCTTGGTCATCCCCTCGGAGCGATCCTGGGCAAGGGCTCGACCGCTTGCCGCCCATGGAAATACGGCTGAGTCGAAGGATGTCTCATTATTTCCCGAAGCGGCATTCGCCTTCGCCGCCGTCTCGGACAAACCCATCCAGGCGATTTCCGGATCGGTATAAGCGACCGACGGAATCGCGCGCGCGTCGAAAGCCGTCTTGTGCCCGCAGATGATCTCGGCCGCCAGCTTGCCTTCGTGCGTCGCCTTGTGCGCAAGCATAGGCTCGCCGACGATATCGCCAATGGCAAAGATGTGCGCAACATTGCTGCGCATCCGCGCATCGACGCGAATGAAGCCGCGTTCGTCCACTGCGACGCCGGCCTTCTGCGCTGCTATGGTCTTGCCGTTGGGGCGACGGCCGATTGCGAGCAATACCTGATCGAAGACTTGCGGATCCCGAGCCGAGCCGGCGGGCGTGGACGCGCTTTCGAAGCGCACCAAGAGGCCCGCGTCTTGCGGTTCGATTGCAGACACTTTCGTATTCAGCAGAATATTTTCGTAGCGTGCGGCGATCCGCTTATGCAGCGGCTTCACCAGATCGCGATCGACACCGGGCAGCAGGCTATCGGTCATTTCGACGACGCTGATCGTGCTGCCAAGCGCATCGTAAAAGCACGCCATCTCGAGCCCGATAATGCCGCCGCCGATGACCAGCAGGCGGCGCGGAATGCTGTCGAGCGCCAGCGCGCTCGTCGAATCGAGCAGGCGCGCATCATGGTAAGGCAGGTTGGGCAGACGCGTCGCCTCCGATCCTGCGGCGATCACGGCTTGCTCGAAACGCACCGTTTTCGTACCCTCGGCCGTCTCGACGCGCAGGGTATGCGGCGACGCGAATTGCCCAACCCCGCGCAACACGCGGACTTTGCGACGCTCGGCGAGTCCGGCGAGGCCCTTGGTCAGCTTCGCCACTACGCCGTTTTTCCATCCGCGCAAACGAGCGAGATCGATTTCGGGCTTGCTGAAAGTGACCCCGCAATGCCCGAGATCGTCCGCTTCGGCGATGACTTTGGCCACGTGCAACAGCGCTTTCGACGGGATGCAGCCGACATTCAGACAAACTCCGCCGAGCGCCGCATGGCGCTCGACCAGCACCACGTTCTTGCCGAGATCCGCTGCGCGAAACGCCGCCGTATAGCCGCCGGGGCCGGCGCCGAGGACGAGCACTTCGGCTTGGAAATCGCCGTCCTCATGAGTCTCGCGAGCCTCCTGGAATTCGCCCTGCCCTTTTTTTCCAAAGGGAGGTAAATGCGGCGCATCGGCGTCTTCCGGGTTCCTGGCAGATGCGTCATCTTCTGTTTTTGCAATTGGCGATGGCGAAGCCCCCGCAGCGACATCCCCGGAATCACCGGCAGTCTCTGCGCTGCCCCCCTTTGAAAAGGAGGGGGTGGGGGGATTCGCGCCGGCAGCCGCGTCGCCCGTCGTCTCCAGCCGCAAAATCAAACGACCTTCAGAAACCCTGTCGCCAACCTTGACTTGCAATTCGCTGACCACACCGGCTTGCGGCGACGGGATGTCCATGGTCGCCTTGTCCGATTCCAGGGTGATCAGCGAATCTTCGGCCTGCACCGCGTCGCCGGGTTTGACCAGAATCTCGATGACCGGAATGTCCTTGAAATCGCCGATATCCGGCATCAGGACATCGATCCTGCTCATGATGCGCGATTCCTCATCAGGAGATGCGCGCTTCGCGCCCGATCAGACACGCACCTGACCCTCGCCGAGCACGATATATTTCTGCGACGTCAGCCCTTCGAGTCCGACCGGGCCGCGCGCGTGGATCTTGTCGGTCGAGATGCCGATTTCCGCGCCGAGACCGTATTCGAAACCGTCGGCGAAACGCGTAGACGCATTCACCATCACCGAACTCGAATCGACTTCGCGCAGAAAGCGGCGCGCGCGCGAATAGTCTTCGGTGACAATCGCATCGGTGTGCCGCGAGCTGTAGGTGTTGATGTGCTCTATCGCCTGGTCGAGACCGGAAACCACACGCACGCTCAGAATCGGCGCCAGATACTCGGTCGACCAGTCTTGCTCGCTTGCCGCTTTCATCTGCGGAACCAGTTTGCGCGCTGCCTCGTCGCCGCGCAGCTCCACGCCTTTGTCGAAATATATCCTGCACAATTGCGTCAGCACCGGCTTGGCAACGTCCTGCGCGACCAGCAGCGTCTCCATCGTGTTGCAAGTGCCGTAGCGTTGGGTTTTGGCGTTGTCGGCGATGCGCACTGCCTTGTCGAGATCGGCGCGATCGTCGATATAAACGTGGCATATGCCGTCGAGATGCTTGATGACGGGAATCCGCGCATCGTTCGCTATGCGTTCGATCAACCCCTTGCCGCCGCGCGGCACGATGACATCAACATAGTCGTGCATGGCGATCAATTCGCCCACGGCGGCGCGATCGGTCGTCTCGACGATTTGCACCGCGGCTTCCGGCAGCCCAGCCGCCCGCAGACCTTCATGAACGCAAACTGCGATCGCCTGATTGGATTTGATCGCCTCCGAGCCGCCGCGCAGAATCGCCGCGTTGCCGGATTTCAGGCACAAGCCAGCCGCATCGGCGGTGACGTTCGGGCGCGATTCGTAAATGATCGCGACCACCCCGAGCGGCACGCGCATCTTGCCCACCTGAATGCCCGAAGGCCGGTAATTCAGGCCGCTGATTTCGCCGATCGGATCGGCGAGCTGCGCGATCTGCCGCAACCCTTCGGCCATCGCGACGACTCCTTTTTGCGAGAGCAGAAGGCGGTCGAGCATGGCCGCGTCGAGGCCGCTGCCGCGTGCACGCTCCATATCCTCGCGATTGGCGGAAAGCAGGCGTTCGGCGTCGCGCACGATCGCATCGGCCATCGCGTTCAGCGCTTTGTTTTTGGTTGCGGTATCGGCGCGCGCCATGAGGCGTGAAGCTTCGCGCGCGGCACGGCCGACGCCGTGCATGTAGGATTGGATATCCATCGAGATGTGCTCCAGAACGAGTGATTATAGTCCCGCAAAAAGACCGCCGGTAAACGCGGTTTCAGGCGCGCGCCAACGTCCTCGGCGCGCCGCAGAAAGAGCCTAGCGCAAGCCGCGCGAATTCGTCCCAGACGTTACCGTCCAGCAGCCCTTTTATCATGCGGTCGATTTTGGCCGCGTGCAGCAGCGCGTCCTCGGCATCGTTCAAACCAATGCGCCGTAGCGCAGCGCGCATCAGGCTCTGACGCTTGCCCCACACCCGGCAGTCGCGCAGCGCCTCCACCACAGCCTGGCCGGTTTCGACGCGGCGCATGACGCCCGCGAGTGCGCGAATTTCTTCGCTCATCGCCCACAGCACCAGGGGAGGCGAGACGCCTTCACCGCGCAGGCCATCGAGAAAACGCACGAGACGCGCCGCATCGCCTTCGAGCAGCGCCTCACCGAGCTTGAAGACGTCGTAGCGCGCGACGTCGAGCACCGCGTTTTTGACTGCCTCGGAATCGAGCGGACCGGGCGGGAACAGCAAGCCCAGCTTTCGCACCTCGTGGTGCGCCGCGAGCAAGTTGCCCTCGACTCTTTCGGCGATGAATGCGAGCGTCCCGGAATCCGCCTGCTGCGTTTGCAGGGAAAGCCGGCCGGCGATCCATTGCGGCAGACGACTGCGCTCGATCGGTTCGGCGGCGACAGCCACACCCGCGCGTTCCAGAGCGGTGAACCACTTCGATGTCTGCGTCTGACGATCGAGCCTGGGCAGCATAATCAGCGTGAGCACATCTTGCGGCGGCCTTGCCGCGATTACCTGCAGCGCTTCGCTGCCGTCGCCGCCCGGCTTGCCGGACGGAATGCGAAGTTCGAGCAGACGCTTCGCTGCAAACAGCGACAAATTGCCGGCGAAGCCCGCCAGTTGCGTCCAGTTGAAGTTCGCTTCAGCGATCAGCACTTCGCGCTCGCCATATCCGTTGCGGCGCGCTTCGGCGCGAATGCGGTCGGCGGCCTCGAGTGCGAGCAAAATCTCGTCGCCATATACCGTGTAGACAGGCTTCAGGCCGCGCTGCAAATGCTGCGGCAACTGTTCGGAATCGACGCGCACGATCTGCTCGCCGCTAACCCTTCCCCGGCGCCGCGGAGGGGCCGTCGACCGCGCGCAATCGGCGCAGCAACTGGCGCACGGCATCGGTTTGCATATCCCGAAACAACGCCGCTTCTTCCTGCTCCTTGGCGAGAACCTGCGTGTCGTTGAACGTGTAATCGCGATCCAGCACGATTTCGCCGTTCGGGATCAGGATGTTTTCCTTCGCATCGCGCAGACTGAACAGCACGCGATAACGAATCTCGAATTCGCGCACGCGTCCCGCTCCGCTCAGAGAAAGGATGGTCTTCTCGCGCACTTCGTTGAAGATTTGCAGGATGGCTTCGGCATCCTCGGGCCGGTCGACGATCTCGGTGCCGGTGCCGCCGCGCACGAAGCGCTGCATTTCGGCAATGAAGGTCGAGGACGGATCGCCGGCGATGTACAAGGTTTCGAATGGCAGGGTTTGCTGGCCGCGCAACTGGAAACCGCAGGC
Source organism: Burkholderiales bacterium (assembly GCA_013695435.1). NCBI lineage: Bacteria > Pseudomonadati > Pseudomonadota > Betaproteobacteria > Burkholderiales > Burkholderiales bacterium. The sequence continues at coordinate 21,584 of JACDAM010000026.1, forward strand.
GCTCAGTGCGAGGCAAAAGCAAAGAATGAGGTTTGCGGGACGAAGGCGGAGAAAAGCGAAGCACCCTATCGCATTCCCTGCCGCATCTCTTCCTGGCGCCGCGAAGTCCTGCAGCAGCGCACCCCTGCGACATCTGCTTTCATCAAGCAAGCTTCCAGCTTCATCGCCAGCGTCCTTCATCCTTCCTCCTCATACCACGACGTTCACCAGTCGTCCGGGTACGACGACGATTTTTTTTACCGGCCGCCCTTCGGAAAATTTCTCGACCTGCTCGTGGGCGCGCGCAAGCTGTTCGATCACAGCGCGTTCGGCGCTTGCCGCGACGCGCAGATTGCCGCGCAGCTTGCCGTTGACTTGCAGCACGAGCTCGATTTCGTCCTGAACCAGGGCGGCTTCATCGACCTCGGGCCATGGCGCATCGATGATGTCCGCTGCGAACCCGAGTTCCGTCCACAACGTCGATGCGATATGCGGCGTAATCGGCGCAAGCAAGCGCAGCAGGATGCTGGCGCCCTCGCCGATCACGCTCACGCGCGGATTCTGAGACGCTGCGGGCGCCTGTTCCAGCAGGTTCAGCATTTTCATCGCCGCCGATACGACCGTGTTGAACTGGAATTTGGCGAAGTCGTAATTGGCCTGTTGCAGGATCGCGTGCAGATTTCGGCGCAGCGACACCAGCGCCGGTGAAAGCTCCTTCCGCTCATTCGATCCGTGCATGATGTAAAGCCGGCAGGCATCGGCATTATCGTGAGCGAACGCCCAAACCCGGTTCAGGAAACGGAATGCGCCCTGCACAGCGTTATCCGACCATTCCAGCGTCTGCTCGGGCGGCGATGCAAACATCATAAACAGGCGCGCGGTATCGGCGCCGTATTTCTCGACCAGGAATTGCGGATCGACGCCATTGTTCCTGGATTTGGACATGGTGCCGATGCCGCCGGATTCGACCGCCACACCGTCGGCCTTGAGCGTCGCGCCGATGCGCTGGCCGCGCTCGTTGCTGACAAGCTCAACCTCGGTCGGGTTGAAATAGGTGATGCGCCCGCTTTCCGTCCTGCGGTAAAAAATGTCGTTCAGAACCATGCCCTGCGTGAGCAGGTTCTGGAACGGCTCGTCGAGTTCGATGAGACCGATGTCGCGCATGACCCTGGTCCAGAAACGCGAATACAGCAGGTGCAAAATCGCGTGCTCGATGCCGCCGATGTATTGATCGACCGGCAGCCAGTAATTCACGCGCCGGTCGACCATGGCATCGTGCTGATCGGCGCAGGCAAAGCGCAGGTAATACCACGAAGAATCGACGAATGTGTCCATCGTATCGGTCTCGCGCTGCGCTTCGCCGCCGCATTTCGGGCACGCGCAATCGACGAACGACGGCGTTTTCAGCAGCGGATTGCCGCTGCCGTCGGGCACCAGATTTTCAGGCAGCACGACCGGCAATTGATCGTCGGGAACCGGCACGTCGCCGCAACGCTGGCAATGAATCAACGGAATCGGGCAACCCCAGTAGCGCTGGCGCGAAATGCCCCAGTCACGCAAACGGCATTGCACGCGTTTCTTGCCGAGGCCTTTTTTCTCGAGCGCGGACGCGATCGCATCGACGGCTTCTTGAAAGTCGAGTCCGTTGAATTCACCAGAGTTGACCGTTTCCCCGATGCTTTTGTCGTCGTACCAGTCTTTCCATTCGCCGGACGTGAATGGTGTGTAATGGTCTTTACCATACAGCTCTGGCTTTTGACCGAAAACGTGCTTGTGCCGATGCTGAATCACCTGTTTAACCGGCAAATTATGCTTTAAGTCCGTTGCGAACTCGAAATCTCGTTTATCGTGCGCCGGCACCGCCATCACCGCGCCTTCGCCGTAGCCCATCAGCACGTAGTTCGCGACCCACACTGGAAGCTTTTCGCCGGATAGCGGGTGCACGACGAACAGCCCCGTCGCC
>JACDAM010000027.1 GCA_013695435.1 Burkholderiales bacterium
GCGACCATCATCAGGATGTGTGGAAGGCTGCCCGAGATCAGCTAGATCGCTTCTATACTCGTGATCCCGAAGCCCAGGGGTTCGGCATTTATGGTGTTTTTTGGTATGGAGAAAAGAGGGGCAGTACAATCCCTTGCCCTCCCGCACCATTGACGATGCCTCAGTCCGCGACGGTAATGCAACAGCAACTGCAATCTCTCATTCCTTCGGAAAAGAGCAACAAGCTGCGAGTAGTTGTAATTGACGTATCTGAGCCGACGCCTTGATCATAAGCGAAAGCTACAGGCTAACGGGACTGTACTACAGAGACAAATGCCGACAATGAAGGCCCTTGGCCGCTGTATGACTTTAGCGGGTGAACGAGTCGAAATCTGTAAGACAGCTGGCGGAAGGGCCGTTGCGTTTGCTCTGCTGTGAACGCCCTCCCGAGATCGGTTTGGCTAAAACAGTCTATTTCACCCATCCGCTCCGCCCGTTCGATCCTTATTGGACCTCTTTCGCACCGCTCCGCAACAGGCACCGCTTGCGCCGTTCGTCAACGCGGTTGGCGAACCACTCGGTGGTCAGCTTGCGGGTGATCTTCGGGCTTTGCAGGCGGATGTGGGGCACTATTGCGCGCGGTACGGGATTGCCCTTGAGCTTGTCGGCTAGCGCGAACGCGCGCTCGTACAGTCGTGTGTTCTCGAACTCTTGGGTTTCGCCGCGCTCGAGATCGCGGCGGATCGCGGCGGCGCCCATGCCCAGACGCTCGGCAAGGGTGCGTGTCGCCAACTCGGTTTTGCTTGCTCCTTCAGCATCCTTTCCATGCCGCACGAGATCGCCGTCGAGTTCGAGCGGTATGCCCGACGCGACGCTGACCGCGTTCTGGAACGCCGCGTTGCGGCTTGCGTAATGGCCGGCGTTGAAGTCGGCGAACCGGTATAGCGATTTGTCGTAGGAAGCCGGATAGTCAAGCAGATGGGCGATGCCGAAGTACATGCCGCCGCGTCGCGTGAAGACCTCGTCGCGGATCGTGCCCTCGACGGGATAGGGATAATCTTTTTCCGCCGCGTGCGCTTCGGCAAATGCGATGCCCACCTGCATCGGGCCGCCGGTGCGAACCGGGTTTCGGTCGGCAAAGAACGTCTTGCCGAGCGGCGCCAAGCCGATGAAGTCATCGAAGATGTCGCTCAATTCCTTCTCGGTTTTTACGGCGTCGATGCGCTCGCTGTAGCTTTTGCCGTTCGGCGATTTCAGTCGCAGTGCGGTGCGCACCACCAGCCTGGGAACGCCCACGCTCTCTGCCTGCTTGTCGATCTCCCTCCAGGCGATCGCTGGCAGCCCAGGAACGGTCGGATCGGCGCGAAAGCTCGACTCCTGTTCGGTAATGGCGACCACCGAGCAAATGTTGTCTGGCGTGGGAGCGATTTCCAGCGCGACAAATGTTGCAAAAATGTCGGCGGCCCAGCCGTTGCGATCGGCGGCATTCGGCGGCAGCAATCTACTGACCGATGCGCGGCCTTCCGCGGGGCTAACCTCGACCGGCTCCTCGACGCGACGGTCGATCGCGCATCCCGCCAGCACCGCGACGCAGGAAGTCGCGAGCCAAGCCGATATGCGGCGGCGCTTGTATGCCGGGTTCAAAGTATTCGTGGTGTTGGTCGATATGGTGAGGATGGTTCCATGCCTGAGGGTCGTCTCAGGGATCGGGCAAAAGCGATTGCCGCAGCGGCGAAGTCATCCGGACGTAGTTGCGTCGATCTGCTCAAGCAAGCCTCCTGAAAGCGAGCGGCGATTCAGCGAATCCTGAAAAAACATCTGGATTCCCGCGTGCGCGGGAAAGACAAATTTGGGTGTCGAGGCAAGGTGCGGAATGACTGGCGGGGGCGAACGGTATTGCCGAACATAACGACGCAGGGGCAGGGGCGAACGCGATTGCCTCATGATTCGAGACCACTGCCGCTGCGGCGGAAGGATAACAACGCAGAAGCAAGGGACGGATGCGTTTTCCTCTCGGATTGAAGCCGATAAGGGCAGTGCATTGCGCGTCGTCGCTCTGTGCGGCACCTGAAAAATCAATATCCGGTCTTCAAGCGCTGACGGTAAACCGCGAGCACTCTTCGTTCAGTTCGAACGACCCCTCGCGTACCCTGTTCAGCCACTGCGCCGTCTCGAGGCTGCCGCCGAAGCAAAAGAAGTGGGGCTTCACGATCGGGGCAAGGTCCGTACCCCCATCGCCACGCGCGAGACCCACCAGCATTTCTTCCGGCGTGCTGGTGACGCGGGCCAGATGGGTCAACGCGCTGGCGCTCTTCATGAGGGTGCGCAACGATGCCCCGATGCCGCACTG
>JACDAM010000028.1 GCA_013695435.1 Burkholderiales bacterium
GCAAGGTCGCGCTGCCGAAATACGAAGATCACGGCGAGCTATTGAGCTGGCTGATGCTCGAAAACCTCCCTGGCGCCTTCCCGTTCACCGCAGGCGTTTTTGCCTTCAAGCGCGAGAACGAAGATCCAACCCGAATGTTTGCCGGCGAAGGCGATGCATTCCGCACCAATAAGCGGTTTCACCTGCTATCGGAACACGCGCCGGCGAAACGGCTTTCGACCGCTTTCGATTCGGTCACGCTCTACGGTTTCGATCCCGACCGACGCCCCGACATCTACGGCAAGGTCGGCAACTCGGGCGTTTCGATCGCAACCCTGGACGATATGAAAGTGCTTTATTCTGGCTTCGATCTCTGTGATCCCGCGACCTCGGTTTCGATGACCATCAACGGGCCGGCACCGACCATCCTCGCGATGTTTTTCAATACCGCGATCGACCAGCAGATCGACAAATTTAAATCCGACAACGGACGCGTGCCGACTGACGACGAAATCGGGAAGATCCGGGACTGGACGCTTTCGACGGTGCGGGGCACAGTGCAAGCCGACATTTTGAAAGAAGACCAGGGCCAGAATACCTGCATCTTTTCAACTGAGTTCAGCCTGAAAGTGATGGGCGATATCCAGGGGTTCTTCGTCCATCACAACGTCAGGAATTTCTACTCGGTTTCGATCTCGGGCTATCACATCGCGGAGGCCGGCGCGAACCCGATATCGCAGCTCGCATTTACACTGTCGAACGGTTTCACTTTCGTCGAGACCTGGCTCGCGCGCGGCATGCATATCGACGATTTCGCGCCCAACCTGTCATTCTTTTTTTCCTACGGAATGGATCCCGAATACGCTGTGCTCGGACGCGTCGCGCGCCGCATCTGGGCGGTCGCGATGCGCGACCGTTACGGCGCCAACGAGCGCTCGCAGAAGCTCAAGTTTCATTCGCAGACCAGCGGGCGCAGCTTGCACGCGCAGGAGATCGCGTTCAACGACATCCGCACAACCTTGCAGGCATTGATATCGACTTATGACAATACCAATTCGCTGCATACGAATGCGTATGACGAAGCCATTACGACGCCGACCGGGGAAAGCGTGCGCCGCGCGATGGCTATCCAGCTCATCATCAATCGCGAGTGGGGTCTCGGCAAGAACGAGAATCCGAATCAGGGCAGTTTCATCATCGATGAACTGACCGATCTCGTCGAAGAAGCCGTGCTCAAGGAATTCGACGCGATTTCGGAGCGCGGCGGCGTGCTGGGCGCGATGGAAACAGGCTACCAGCGCGGCAAGATTCAGGAGGAGTCGCTGTACTACGAGCATAAAAAACACGATGGCTCGTATCCGATTGTCGGCGTCAACACCTTCCGCAATCCGCACGAAGATGCAACGCCGCGGCAGATCGAGCTGATTCGGTCGACCGAAGACGAGAAAGAGAGCCAGTTGGCGCGCCTCGCCGATTTTCATCAGCGCCACCATGGCAAAGCCGCCGTGATTCTGCGCCGCTTGCAGCAAGCTGTTATCGCCGACGAAAACGTTTTCGCGGTGCTGATGGACGCGGTGCGCGTTTGCTCTCTCGGGCAAATCACGCACGCGCTCTTCGAAGTGGGCGGCCAGTACCGCCGATCGATGTGAGCGGCGGGGCGGCCGCCCATCCCGGCGAAAGCCGGGATCTGTCAAAAGAATCGCCGTGCATCGACATCTGCAAGCTCGATCCGCTGACCCAACTGTGCATCGGCTGCTATCGGACCATCGAAGAAATCACGGCATGGGCGTCCTACTCGGATCGCGAGAGATTGGAAGTCTGGAACGCGCTAGCGGGCCGTCGAGCCCAATTCAATTTCGACCACAAGTTTGACAAACCCGAGCCGAACCCGGACTGCGGCGCACCAGCGAAAACGAAATGCTGCGGACGATGCGGCGCGGACTTCGTTTGTGAGGAGCAAGTGCCAGGAGCCCAGTGCTGGTGCGCAAGCTTGCCTCACATCGCTCCGCCGATGAGATCGAGCAATGCCTGCCTGTGTCCGAATTGTTTGACCGAGGCGATCGAAAAAACACTACAACACGCAAATCTATTGGAAGAGCAAACAGGAGTCCCTGGCGATGACTAAACAAAAATATGTCTACTGGACGAACGACGAAGCCTGGCTGGGCTATCTCGAGGAATTCCAGATTATTGGACGCAAGGAGAAAGCGAGGACGACCTCAAACAACATCTTATCGATCTTTACAAAGAACTCACCAGCGGTGCCATCCCGAACATTCGCAGGGTGTCAGAGCTTGACGTCGCGTGAAGGGGGTAGACCTCGTAAAAAGCTCGAAGGCTTGGGCTGTGTGTTCATTCGCCATGGCGGGAAGCATGACTGGTACCAGAACCTGAGACTAAAGTTTCTCAACCCGTGCCGCGGCATCGCGAGATCAAAGAGCCGCTTGCAAAGCATATTATCAAGATGCTCGGCGATCGTGATGCCTGACGTTTCGCGGCACTCGACTCCGTGAAACCGTGCTCAGCACGCGCGTTGGGGACGCGCGGCGCGGTTGGGGCTTTAGGCGTAAAGAAGATAAGCCCGTTATCCTGACCGCTTCGCGCGGAATTCGTTTGTCAGGCGAATACCGGGAGCGCAATGCTGGTGCGCAAGCTTGCCTCATATCGCTCCGCCGATGGGTTCGAGAACGCCTGCTATGTCCGAATTGTTTGACCGAGGCGATCGAAAAACGTCTGGTGTGCGCTGACAAAATAGCGCGTACGTCGATTGCCAAGCGCCTCCGGCGGATGTGGACGTTTTGGCCGCCCATCGCGTTAACCGACAGGGAGCCGTACGAGTGGGTCCAATAACCCTTTTCGACAAATCGTTCCTGCAGTCCCTCAGTGTCGACGAATCACTGTGGTTCGATCACTTTTCCATCCCGAACATATGCCCTCTGTTCTATGTGGAAACGCTTGCTGACTTGGAGAAGTCGGTTCGAGAGGGACGGACTCAAGAACAGGAAGTGGGGATAATTGCCGAAAAGACTCCGGTCATGCACGGAGCTCCCTGTGCCGATCACGTTCAGATGTGCATCGGAGACCTTCTGGGTCATAGGGTGCCGATGACTGGGCAGATACCGGTAGCGGGTGGCCGCCTCGTCAAAAGTGGCGGCAAGAGCGGAATCGTATTTAACGAATCGCCCGAGGCCGAGGCGTTCTCCCGCTGGCAACGCGGTCAGTTTTTGGACATCGAGCGGAAGTTCGCCAGAGTCTGGCGAGAGGCGCTGACGCAACTTGGACCTTGATGAAGTTGCGCAGCAGTTTCGAGTGCTCGGCATTGACGGAAAAAAGTGCAGGTCCTTGGCTGAGGCAAAGGCTCTTGCCGACAGGCTGGTGAAAGAGCGAGACAAGCCATTCGACCGGATGAAGCTAGCGCTAGTCTTCCTCAATACGCCGCGAGAGATGTATACACCTGTTCTGCGGCGCTGGAGCGTAGCCGGATACCCTCCCCTCTGCGGTTATGCACCTTATGCAGCGCACGTTTTTACGGTTGAAGTTTTCTTCCAGATTGCTCTCGCCGCAAATCTGATCTCAACCGAGAGACCATCGAATCGTGTAGATGTCGCCTACCTCTTCTACCTACCCTTTTGCCATGTGTTTGTTTCATCCGACCGATTACACCAGCGATGCGCACCAGCCTTCTTAAGAGAGGATCAGGATTTCCTCTGGGGACCCGATATTAAGTCCGAGCTTCAGCGCATGAACGGGCATTTTGACGACTTGCCTGATGAAACGAAAGAGAAGGGAATCATGGCCTTCGCGCACTGTCCCCCCGGCGATGATGGTTGCCTGATGGTGCGCTTATGGGATCGTCACCTGCCCGGATGGCGTGTAAGCTTAAGGCGGGACGACATAAACGAGCCAGTCGAGGATCGCAATTTCGCAGAACAGATCGGCCAGTTCGCTGATGCCACTCCTCTTGAACCGGACCAAGTGGATTTCGATCCACACGATACTGATTCCCTCACCATCCAGCGGTTTGTAGCCAAGCGGAAAGGCAGTTGGTGGCAACTGCCCAAGGCCTTAGAAGTACCGGACGACAAGTAGATGAAGTGGACGGCTACACGGCGATCAACCTGACCGTCCTACAACGGCGTTTCGCTTGCAATTGGCCGGTGGATTATTGCCGGCGATCCGCCCGATAAATTTGCGCGAAGCATGACCGATCACCCGCAGCGCATCGTCTGTCTGACCGAGGAGCCGACCGAAGTGCTGTATGCGATCAACGAGGGGCATCGCATCGTCGGCATTTCGGGTTTCACCGTGCGGCCCGCTCGGGCGCGCAAGGAGAAGCCGAAGGTTTCGGCGTTCACCAGCGCCAAAATCGAGGACATTCTGAAGCTGGATCCCGATTTCGCGATCGGCTTTTCCGATATTCAGGCCGACATCGCTCAAGCGCTGATCAAGCGCGGCGTCGAAGTGTGGATCAGCAACCATCGTTCGGTGGAAGGCATCGTCGCTTACGTGCGGCGACTCGGCGCGCTAGTCGGCACGTGGGAAAAAGCCGAGCGCTATGCGCGTCAACTCGAGTCGCACGTGGCAGAAGTGCGCGAAGCGGCGGCGGCCTTGCCGTCGCGTCCGCGCGTCTATTTCGAGGAATGGGACGATCCACAGATCAGCGCCATTCGCTGGGTCAGCGAACTGATCGGCATCGCCGGTGGCGACGACATATTTCCCGAGCGCGCCGCGTGCAGCCTCGGCCGTGATCGAATCATCGCCGACCCGAATGATGTCGTGCGGCGCGCGCCCGACATCATCATCGGTTCGTGGTGCGGCAAGAAGTTTCGCCCGGAACGGGTCGCAGCCAGACCTGGCTG
>JACDAM010000029.1 GCA_013695435.1 Burkholderiales bacterium
GCGAACTTTCCATGTAGAACTTACACAAACGCCGCTCATACTTACAAAAAAACGCGGACCGCTCAGCAAACGAGGCGTGTTGCTGCGATCGGGAAGCACGGTTGGCGCGTGGATAGCGCTAGCCAATTCGCGTACCATACGGGCGTTTGATGCGAGGCGTTTTCGACGCATTTTCCATGATGGCTGTCTCTGTAAATTCCCAAGTAGCGCGCTGGTTCAAGAACCGCTGGCCCGATTTGCTCGCCTTCGGTTTGCTCATCGTCTTGTGCTGGCTTTTGGCGCGCTGGACCTGGCAAATCGTGTCGCCGGAAGCGATCGCCGAACCGGCCGGCGCGGCTCGGGTGTCGATCGATACCGCAGCCGCGGCCGATTTCATCGTCGCCGCGCACCTGTTCGGCACGGCTGAAGCCCCCAGGCCCGTGGTTCAGGCGGCGGTGCTGACTTCGCTGAACGTCAAGCTGAAAGGCGTGTTCGCCGCCGACGGTAAAGAGCCGGCTTTTGCGATCCTGAATTCGGACAACCAGGGCGATCGCCATATCAAGGCCGGCGGCGAGGTCAAATCCGGTGTCATGCTGGCTGAGATTCACCCGCAGCACGTGGTGCTGAACCGGGACGGCACGATGGAGCTTCTCGAGCTGGAGGGAAAGGCCGGCGGCGCGCCGCTGAAATCGAACCGCCTGGCCCTTCCGTCACGCCAAACGGCGCCCAAACCCGCGGCGCGAGTCGCGCCCGAGATTCCCAGCGTCATTGCGCCAGGCGCGCCGCAAGCCGAAGGCGCGCCGGCCGACGCCTTCAACCTGACGGTCAAACCGGCCGGCGCGAATCAGTACAGTTTTTCGAGAAACGAGCTGAACAAGGCTTTGCAGGATCCGAAGCAGTTGCAAAATCTCGGCGGCGTCGAAGTCAATCCGACTGGCGGTGTCACCATCAGCAATGTCCCGGACGGCAGCCTGACGCAGAAACTGGGTTTGCAGCAAGGCGACGTGTTGAACAGGATCAACGGTCAGGCGGTATCCAGCAACAACGATCTCGCGCGCCTGTATCAGCAGTTCGGTCAGGTCAGCCAGATCACGGTGGAAGGCACGCGCAACGGCAAACCGATCAATTTGAGTTACACGGTGCAGCAGTAACAGCGGAGATCAGATGAGTTCGGGATTCCGGTCATGGCTTATTGTTTTTTGCACGTTCGTCCATTTCTCCGCGGCTATGGCCGCGCCCCCGAATTCGGAAAAAGTTACCCTGAATTTCGTCAATGCCGACATCTCGACCGTCATCAAGGCCGTCGGCGAAATCACCGGCAAGAATTTCATACTCGATCCGCGCGTCAATGGCACGGTCAACATCATTTCCTCGCGCCCGGTACCGCGCGACATGGTGTATCAGATTCTGTTGTCGGCGTTGCGCCTGCAAGGCTTCACCGCGATCGAAGGCCCGGGCGTAACCAAGATCCTGCCGGAAGCCGATGCCAAGCAGAACGCTTCGGCGACGGTCGATAAGGACAGCAAGATTTCCGGCGATCGCATCATCACCCAGGTTTATCCGCTCGAATTCGAATCGGCTGCGCCGCTGGTGCCGATCCTGCGGCCGCTGATCACGCCGAACAACACGATCTCGGTCTATCCGAACACGAATACGCTGGTCATCACCGATTATGCCGATAACATAAAACGGATCAGCAAGATCATCGAATCGATCGATCGCCAGTCGGCGGGCGAAACGGTCGTGATCAACCTCCAATACGCATCCGCTGTCGATCTCTCCCAGCTTCTAACCAAGCTCGCCGTCGACGGCGCAAGCGCGCAGGCCGCGGCCGGCGCCGGCGGCGCCCGCTTATCGATCGTCGCCGATCCGCGCAGCAACAGCCTCCTGGTGCGCGCCGATCATCCGAGCTATGTCGAGCGTGTGCGCAAGCTGGTGCAGCAGCTCGACATCGCGGTCACCGCTGGCGGCAGCATCCACGTTGTCCATTTGCGCAACGCCGACGCCGAAAAAATCGCCGAGACGCTGCGCGCGATCCTGGCCGGCGACTCGAAGGGCGCGCAAACGAGCACTTCGACCGACAGCTTCGCGCCGGGAACGGCGCTGCCCGGAACGCCCTCGCTCGGCACACAGCTGGCGCCGGCCCCGCAGACGACGCCGCCCACTGCGCCGCCTGGGTTGGTGACGCCGGGCGCGGGGGGGCCAGGCGGCGTGGCGGGTTCCGGAATCGCTTCGGTCACCGGGCAAGGCGGCTTCATCCAGGCCGATATCGCGACCAATTCCCTGATCATCGCGGCGCCCGACAACGTCTATAATTCGCTGCGCGCGGTTATCGATCAGCTCGATTCGCGGCGCGCGCAGGTTTACCTGGAAGCCTTGATCGCCGAGGTTTCCACCGACAAAGCGGCCGAATTCGGCATCCAGTTTCAGGATCTGACCGGCTTGCAGTCGAACAGCACCGAAGTTATCGGCGGAACCAATTTCAACACAACGCCGGGGAGCAACATCATCGGCGCGGCAGTCAATCTGGCCACCCTGGGCGCCGGCCTCAACGTTGGTCTGGTGCGTGGCCGCATCACCATTCCCGGCGTCGGCGAAGTCATCAATCTCGGTGTCCTGGCGCGCGCCCTCGAAGGTGACGCCAATTCGAACGTGTTGTCGACGCCGAACCTGCTGACGCTCGATAACGAGGAAGCGAAAATCGTCGTCGGCCAGAACGTGCCGTTCGTGACCGGCAGCTTCGCGCAGGCGACCAGCACCGGCACGACGGGCGCCGCGGTCAATCCATTTCAGACCATCGATCGCCGCGACGTCGGCCTGACCTTGAAAATCAAGCCGCAAATCGCCGAAGGCGGCACGGTCAAAATGCTGATCTTCCAGGAAGTTTCGAGCATACAGCCGCCGCAGCCGGGCAGTCGCGCATCGGATATCATCACCAACAAGCGCTCTATCGAATCGACCGTGCTGGTCGACGACGGCAATATCATCGTGCTCGGCGGCCTGATCCAGGACGATGTGCGCAACAGCATCGATAAAGTGCCGCTGCTCGGCGACATTCCGGGCATCGGCTATTTTTTCCGCTACGAGTCGCGCCGCCGCGTGAAAACCAATCTGATGGTTTTTCTGCGTCCGGTGGTATTGCAGGAATCGATTTCGGGAAGCTCGCTGACCTCGGATCGCTACGAGTACATCCGCAATCTGCAGGGCAGGATCCAGCCGAAGCCGCATTTCCTCCTGCCCGACATCGAGGCCCCGCGATTTCCGCCGCTGCCGGCAGGCCCGGGGATCATTCCGAAAGCGGGCACGCCACCTTCCGGCGGCGAAGCCGATTCGCCTTTCCCGGGAAAGGCAGGACCGTATACGCCGTCGAAGCTGATCACGCCGACAACGCCTGCTTCAGTTGCACCCGCGTCAGCCACGCCGGCTCCAGCCGCCCGCACCAATCCGCGGTGACTGGAAATTGAGCGAGCGAACGACTGATGAAATGAGAAGCGCGCGATGAACGATCCTCGATCTCCGCAGCCGCCGCAGGCCAAGCGTCCGGACCGCTCCGGCGGCCTGGTTGCGTCGACTGTCGCTCTGCCGGTTCCCGACCCGCTGATTTCCAAGCTTTTGCCCTATCACTTCGCCAAAGCCAAGGGCGTGCTGGCCGCGCGCAGGGAAGGCGACGCGGTTGAAATCTGGGTGCGCGAAGGCGATGTGCAAGCCGCGACTCTGGCTGAAGTGCGGCGCATTGTCGGCCTGCCGCTGCGCCCGGTCATGCTCGCCGCCGAGCGTTTCGAGCAATGTCTGGCGCAGATTTACGCGCGCTCGGAAAACGCCGCCGAGCAGATGATCACCGACATCGGTCAGGATCTCGATCTCGCGCAGCTCGCGCAGGAATTGCCCGAGATCACCGATCTGCTCGACGCCGAAGACGATGCGCCGATCATCCGCCTGATCAATGCGCTGCTGACCCAGGCTTTGCGCGACGGCGCATCGGACATCCATATCGAACCGTTCGAGACGCGCTCGCTCGTACGTTTTCGCGTCGACGGCACGCTGCAATCCGTGATCGAGCCGCAGCGCGCGCTGCACGCCGCGATCGTGTCGCGCATCAAGGTGATGGCGCAGCTCGACATCGCCGAAAAACGTTTGCCGCAGGATGGCCGCATCACCTTGCGGCTGGCCGGGCGCCCGGTCGACGTGCGCGTCTCGACGATTCCGTCGGGGCATGGCGAGCGCGTCGTGCTGCGGCTGCTCGACAAGCAGGCGGGCCGCCTCGATCTCGACAAGCTCGGCATGAGCGGGCCGACCTTGGCGCGGCTCGATGCGCTGATCCATCAGCCGCACGGCATCGTGCTCGTCACCGGCCCGACCGGCTCGGGCAAGACGACGACCCTGTATGCGGCGCTGTCGCGGCTCGACGGCAAGGGTCAGAACATGATGACCGTCGAAGACCCGATCGAATACGATCTCGACGGCGTCAGCCAGACCCAGGTCGCGGCGCGCATCGATATGACATTCGCAAGGGCGCTGCGCGCCATCCTGCGGCAAGACCCGGACATCATCATGATCGGCGAGATCCGCGATCTGGAAACCGCGCAGATCGCCGTGCAGGCGAGCCTGACCGGGCATCTGGTGCTGGCGACTTTGCATACCAACGATTCCGCCGGCGCCGTTACGCGCATGATCGATATGGGCGTCGAACCGTTTCTGGTCGCGTCGAGCCTGCTCGGCATTCTGGCGCAGCGCCTGGTACGGCGGATTTGCCCCGAATGCAAGACGCCGCACGCGCCCGACGCCAGCGAGATCGCCGCCATGCGCCAGAAAAATCCGCCGAAGCTGATTTATTCCGCGAACGGTTGCGTCGCCTGCAATGGCACCGGTTATCGCGGCCGTACCGGCATCTACGAATTGCTCAACGTCGACGACGGCTTGCGGCGCATGATCCACGACGCCGAATCCGAGCAAAACCTGCGCGATTACGCCGTCGCCCGTACCGGCATGATCGGCCTGCGCGACGACGGCATGCGCTGGGTCGCGAGCGGTGCGACGAGTCTGGAAGAAGTGCTGCGCGTCACGCGCGAGAGCGCTGCGTTGGTGGATAGCGAAAAGTGAAAAACGAGCGCCTTGAAAACGCTTAAGCGCCGTTATTGTTCGAGCGCCGTTATTAGCTGCCGCGCGAGATCGATGAAATCGTCCGCAACGATATCGAACTCACCATCGTTGAATGGCGGAAGCGCCCGGCCGGGGCCGTATTCCAGGGGACGTTTGACGAACGCAGTACGGCAGCCGAGCGCCCGCGCTGCGCGCAGATCGTCGGGATGCGCCGCGACCATCATCATTTGTTCAATGCCGACGCCGAGCAGACGAGCCGCCCCGCGGTAGGTTTCCGGATCGGGCTTGTAGCGGACGAACAATTCCGCCGACAGGATGCAGTCCCACGGCAAGCCGGCGTGCTTGGCCATATTGGTGAGCAGCGCGATGTTGCCGTTGGACAAGGTCGCGATGACGTAGCGTGATTTCAGTCGGGCTAGACCGGCCAGCGTATCGGGCCACGGCGCAAGCCGGTGCCAGGCGCGGTTCAAATGATCGATGTCCACTTCCGCAAGCGCCGGCGCCCTAAAATCGCGCAGCACTTGATTGAGGATACGGCGATGCAGTGCATCGATGCTCATCCACGGTAATTTGCCGGTGCGAACGTCTTTCATCCCCGGTCTGTAGCCGGCCCGCCAGGCGTCGGCAAAGCGTTCCCAGTCCGCTGTCCAGCCGCGCTTCGCGCCGAATTCCTCCCCTTCGCGGGCGATGCTGCCGCGCCAGTCGACCGCGGTGCCGAACACGTCGAAGGTCAGCGCTTTGATTTGCGCAAGCCGCTGCGATGAATCGCTGGGCGATGCCGGCATGGCGGGTTGCACGGAGGGTCAGCCTTCGTCCGTGGATGCGGTTATGCCGCGGCCTGCCTTGCGCCGCGCCGGCTTTGGCGATTCCCATCCAGCACCGCCGATCGGGCTTCCGTTCCCGAAATAAGGGGCCAGGCACGCAGCCAGGTACGAGGTCGAATAAGTGGCCTGCTGCGTCAAAGCCCGGCCTGTCACCTGCTGATCCATATGCATGATTATGCATTACGTCGATCCGACTTTGCGAGGCTCCCTGCTATTTCCACGGAGCGCCGAATCGATAAGGCGACTAGCTGACGGCAACAGACTTGTGACCACCGCGCGCATCCGTGAGAAAATGCGCCTGCTCTCGTTCGTTCCAGCGAGGTGCGGCGCAATCCTTATTCCGATTCCATTCAATGGCCGGTTTTCGATACGAAGCGATCGATGCGCTCGGCAAAGTCCGCCGCGGCGTAGTCGAGGTCGATAGTCCGCGGCAGGCGCGGCAGACGCTGCGCGAGCAAGGGCTGATCGCGGTCGAAGTGCACGCGCTGACGCAAGCTACGCTGTCGACCGGCGGCCAGCAGTTTCGCCTGCGCCGCGGCTTGCCCACTGCGCAACTCAGCTTGCTGACACGCCAGTTCGCAACGCTGTCGAGCGCCAATCTGACGGTCGAACAGACTTTGAACGCGCTGATCGAGCAGGCCGAAACGCAGTTTCTGCGCCAGGTGCTGGCCGGGGTGCGCGGCGAGGTGCTGGCCGGACAAACCCTGGCGCGCGCCATGAGCAAGTTCCCGGATGTTTTTCCCGAGCTGTATCGGACCTTGATCGACGCCGGCGAACGCTCCGGTCAATTGGCCGAAGTCATGCTTCGGCTCGCCGACTACACCGAAGAACGGCAGGCGTTGAAGCAGAAGGTCGGGCTTGCGTTCATCTATCCGGTGATCGTCACCGTAGTAGCCGTGGCCGTCGTGCTCGGGCTTCTGACTTACGTGGTGCCGCAAGTCGTCGCGGTTTTTATCAATACCAATCAATCGCTGCCATTGCTGACGCGCGCGCTGATTGCGCTGTCGGATTTCATGCGCGACACAGGCGTGTTCTGGCTGGTCGGGCTGGTCGCCGGAACATTCGTGTTTCGCCGCTCATTGCGCGAACCGGCGATGCGTCACCGCTTTCATTTGTTTCTGCTGCGTTTGCCGCTGTTCGGCAAGCTGATTCGCGGCATGAACACGGCAAGGCTTGCCAGTACATTGGCGATTCTGGTCGGCAGCGGCGTGCCGTTGCTGACCGCACTGCAAGCGGGTGTCGGCGTGGTCAGCAATCTGCCGATGCGCAAAGCTCTGGAAGAAGCTGAACGCATGGTGCGCGAGGGCGGCAGTTTGAGCCGCTCTATCGGGCGCAGTAAAATGTTTCCGCCGCTGATGGTGCATCTGATCGCAAGCGGCGAGGCGTCGGGCCGGCTCGATAATATGCTCGAGCGCGCCGCGAAGCAGCAGACGCAGGAAATGGAAAATCAGGTCGCCGCGCTGACCAGTTTGATCGAGCCGATTCTGATCCTGGTCATGGGCGTCGTCGTGCTGATCATCGTGCTGGCGATCCTGTTGCCGATCTTCGAGTTGAATACGCTGGTGCGCTGAGGCCAGCGCTGCTCGCCTACCTGATTCTTTAAAAAGAGGAAACCATGCCGCGAGCGATTCCAGGCTGTTTGCTGATTCTTCTTCTGGGCGTTTCGGCCTGCGTGCCGCAGGCGCAGAAATCCATGCCGGCGACGCAAGTCATCATCAAGTTCAGTGATGCCGTCCGCCAGCCCGACGCCCCGGAATTCGTCGCCCGGCTCGCGCGCGACACCGGCGCCGGCATGCAATATGTGCGGCCGATGTCAGGTGATGCGCACGTTTACAGAATCAACGGAATTCGCGATGACGCGCATCTGCGCGGGGTACTCGCGAGTATTAGCGAGCGTAACGATGTCGTTTACGCGGAAGCGGACAAAAAGATGCAGGCAATGCCAGGAAAGGGCGAAAAATGAATACTAAGCGCGCTGTGCTGGTCGGAATTTGCGGAAGCTTGCTCGCCGTTGCGCAGTGCTTGTCCGGCCTTGGCGCGTTGGCGCAGGACAAGCCTGCGGCCCGGGAGGAATCGACCCAGCGCTTGATAGTGAAATGGCGCGCAGATGTTACGAACCATTCGGCGGCGAATCATCAGCCCGCCGCGCATCCTGCCGCGCTGCTGGCTCGAACCAGCGCCGCGGCCGGCCTGCCGCTGTCCTACAAGCGCGCGATGTCGGGCGGCGCGCATGTGCTGAATCTGCCGCACGAGATGGCGATGAACGACGCCAAACGGATTATCGCGCGGCTGCGCGCCGATCCGCTGATCGAGTACGCCGAGCCTGATCGACGGCGTTATGCCATGCGCGTGCCGAACGATTCCCTGTTTACCAATCAATGGAATCTGATGGAACCGGTCGGCGTCAATACCGGCGCCATCAACCTGCCTGGCGCGTGGGATATCACGACCGGCGCCGCCGGCATCGTGGTCGCTGTGATCGACACCGGGATTCTCGCGCATGCCGACATCGATACGGCGCGTCTTTTACCCGGTTACGACTTCATCGTTCTCGACCCAACCAGTCCGCCGATGCCGTTGACGGCCAATGACGGCGACGGCCGCGATGCCGACCCCGGCGATCCAGGTGACTGGATCACCCAGGCGGAATCGAACAGCGGGTTTTTCAAGGGTTGCGATGTCGCCGACAGCTCGTGGCACGGCACGCATAACGCCGGCATCATCGGCGCTGCGACAGAAAATGGGATGGGGGTCGCCGGGATCAACTGGGCGGCGCGCATACTGCCGTTGCGCGCGCTCGGTAAATGCGGCGGCTACACATCCGACATCATCGACGCCATGCGCTGGGCCGCTGGGCTTGCCAGCCCCGCTTTACCGCCGGTGAATCCGAATCCGGCGCAAATCATCAACGCCAGTCTCGGCGGCGCCGGACCGTGCAGCGCAGCAGAGCAAAGCGCGGTCAACGATGTTCTGGCCGCGGGTGCGCGCGCAGTGGTCGTGCCGTCCGGCAATGAAGGCGCTGATGCCAATCAATCGTCGCCGGCCAGTTGTGCGAACGTCATAACGGTGGGCGCGGTAACGCGCAGCGGCGCGCGCGCGCCTTATTCGAACTTCGGCAGCGTGGTTACTGTCAGCGCGCCGGGGGGGTCGGTCACCACAACATCGCCTGGCGCCAACGGCATTCTGTCGACCCTGAACGAAGGCCTGACCTCGCCGACCACCGACGCCTACGCGTTCCTGCAGGGCACGAGCTTCGCGACTTCGCACGTGTCGGGCGTGATTTCCCTGCTGTTGTCGATCAATCCAGATCTGACCGCGGCGCAGGTGCGCGGCATCATTCAAAGCACGGCGCGCGCCTTTCCCGATGGCTCGTGTACGACAGCGAGGTGCGGCGCCGGCATTATCGACGCGAACGCGGCGGTCAGGCTTGCGCAGCAGGGCTTGACGGCAAGCCCGTTGAATCTCACATTCGCGGCGACCCTGGTCAATCAGCAATCCATACAGACCACGAGTTTCACCAATTCGGGCGTGACCGAACTCATGCTGGGCAGCGCGGCGATCGAGGGCGGGCAGCCCCCGGATTTCCGCTTGACCTCAGACACATGCAGCAATCAGACTCTCGCGCTTCAGGCGAGATGCCAGATCGCAGTCGCGTTCATGCCGATGGCAGCGGGCGCCCGCAACGCATCGCTGGTCGTGCCGAGCAACGCAGTCACCAGCCCGAGCCGGGTCGCTCTGTCCGGTACCGGCGTCATGCCGGCCGCGGAAGACGGCGGCGGCGGCGGAGGGGGCTGCGCAATAACCCAACAGGCGCGCTTCGATCCGGCCTTGCTGCTTCTCTTGCTGGCCGCCAGCGCCGGGCTTTGCCGAGCCGCGCAGCAGCGCCGCGACCGCCGGTCCTCTGAAATGACCTGACATCCGTTAAACCCACTGTGTCGCAGGCCGTGTTGTCTGCGCCAATTCGAGTCAGCTAATGTCCAGAAATATGTCAGTACCTAAACGGCTCAAATACGCCGGTTTCACCCTGATCGAAGTCATGGTCGTCGTCGTCATCCTCGGCATCCTCGCGGCGCTCGTGGTGCCGCGCGTCTTGAGTCGCCCCGATGAAGCGCGCATCGTCGCTGCGCGTCAGGACATCGGCGCGCTCGGGCAAGCGCTGAAACTGTACCGGCTCGACAATCAGGCCTATCCGACTACCGAGCAGGGCTTGCAGGCTCTGGTCGAAAAGCCGGCGACAACGCCGGCCGCGCCGAACTGGAAACCCGGCGGCTACATCGACCGGCTGCCGAAAGACCCGTGGGGCAACGATTACCGCTACCTGAGCCCGGGCGTACGCGGTGAATTCGATATATTCAGCCTCGGCCGCGATGGTGAAGTCGGCGGCGAGGGAAATGATGCCGACATCGGCTCCGCGAATTGAACCCCGGCCGTCGCCTGTCGCGCGGGATGGTGCGGCAACGATGGACCGCGCTCGGATCTTTGCTGCAGCAGGAGTGTTGTGATCGCCTCCGTGCTTGTCATCGTGCCCGGGTTGCAACGTGACCGAACCGGCTTGGCAGGCAGGGTGTCAAACCCGGACATGAGTGGAACCGCTGCGCTCGAGCCTGGCTGCGGCTTTTCAGTTGCGGCAGCGCGAGGCTTTACGCTGATCGAGATGCTGGTCGTGCTGATGATTGTCGGCGTTGCGCTGGCGATGGTTAGCGTAAACTTCGCACCGGATAATCGTCAGGCACTGGAGAACGAAGCGCGGCGCCTGGCTTTGTTGTTCGAGCAGGCGCGCGATGAGGCGGTGACCAGTGCTCGCGCCATCGCGTGGTCCGGCGATAACACAGGCTATCAGTTCAGCCGCCGCAATGCGGAATGGAATTGGGCGACAATTGCCGACGAGCAGATATTCCGTCCGCGCGAATTGCCGGAGCCCGTGAAGCTGGCGGATCTGCGCGTCAACGAGAGCAAGGTCGGACCGGACGAGCGATTGATTTTTTCGCCTTCGGGGTTTAATGCGCCGTTTGCGCTCGCGCTGGCGGCGGGGAGCGAACGTTTGACGATAACGGGAGATGCCGGCGGGCGCATTCGCATCGCCTCCGGTACCGCCACCGCAAATAAATGAAACGTTCGAGGCCTATCGTACGGGTTGCCAAAGACGGTAACGAAATCCCATCATGAAAACAAATCTGTCGAATTCTTCATCCTCGCCGTTTCCGGGTCAGCGCCCTTACGCTGAACAGGAAGCGCGGTTTTTCTTCGGCCGCGACGCCGAAGCGGATCTCGTCGTACAGGGGCTTCTGAAGTCGCGCGTGACGCTGTTATCGGGTCCGCCGGGCGTCGGCAAAACCTCGCTGCTGAACGCCGGCGTGCTGCCGCGTTTGCGCGCCATGGCGACCGAGCTTGGCCAATCGCAGACCGAGCCGATCGTTATCTTCTGGGACAACTGGCAGGGCGCGCAGGCTGATCCGCTGAACGGCCTGATCGATGAAATCCAGCGCTGCTGCCTTGAAACGCTGCCCGGCTTCGTCGAAGTGCGCGTGCCGCGCGTGCGCGCGCTCGAGCATGTCATCGAATACTGGGCTGCCAAGGCGCCGCTTCTCATCCTGTTCGATCGCTTCGAAGAGTATCTGCTCAATCACGGCGACGAAGACGGCGAAGGAAAATTTTCCGTCGAGTTTCCGCGCGTCGTGAAACGCGCCGATCTGGACGCCCATTTTCTGATCGCGATGCGCGGCGGCGCGCACGCCAAGCTCGGCCGTTTGGCGCAGCGTCTGCCGCAGTTATTCGATCGCTCGTTGCGGCTGAAGCCGCTCAACGTCGATGCTGCGCGCGCGGCAATCGTGCTGCCGATCCAGGCCTGGAATCGCGAGCATCCTGAACGCGCGCCCGTGCACGTCGATTCGACGCTGGTCGATTACGTGATACGGTCGGTCGCGACAGGCGCCGCCGGAGCGGCGACAAGCACGACGAGCGATGACGCCGTTCACGTCGACCCTTACGTCGACCCATGGCCGCTGCAACGCACGATGCAAGAGTTGTGGGAGTCGCAAATCGGCCACGGTGCGCTGGCTGCGCAGACGCAAGGCGAGGCTCGCGAGTTGCGAAGGCCCGTACTCGCCGCCGATGTCGAGCCTGCGGTTCCGGTTTACGCCATCGGGGTAGCTCCTCACGTTGAAATGATGCCCGATGCGCCTCCTGCCACAGCGGAGATAGAGGAGGCGCCGGTCATGGCGCCACGCCGTTGGCGTTCAGCGCGAAGCGGACGCACATTCGCCGCGTTGGCTTTTCTGTTTGTTTGCGCCTACGCGGTGTTCGGCGCGGCCGGCTGGATGGCCGAGGTTCGCGACGAAAACGAGAAACAGCAAGCGCTTTCGGTGCAACAGAAAGCCGATCAGGCGCTGGCCCGCGCCCGCGAAACGCTGGCAAGAGCCGCCCAATGGCAAGCTGCCGGCGAGCAACCGGCTGACGCGAAAGGGCCTGGACTCGCGGGCGGTATCGGCGTCGAAGGCGCCGTGACGCCGCCCGCGTCAAATGCGGACGAGCCGACCGAGCGGCTGGCTGCATCCGCGACAGAAAACATAGCGGACAACGTCGCGGAAAAGCGATCGGCAGATAGCGAGACCCTTCAGCGCAAACCTGACGCCGCCGCAGCCGCAAAGTCCGGCGAGCCTGATCAAAAGCCGACTGGCGTTGAGCGGTCTAGCCCGTCGCTGGCGGCTGCACCTGGTCCGACCCCTGAAGCGGCTGCACCTGGTCCGACCCCTGAAGCGGCTGCGCCTGCGCCCGCCCCTGCACTCGCTGCGCCCGCTTCAACTCCAACCGCCCCTGCCGCCGGGGCAACCGCAACTGCTCCAGTCGCCGGAACCGCTCCAGCCGCTGCTCGTCCTGCCGTTCCTGCGGCCATGAGCAAAGCCGCCCCTGCGGTTCGCGAGGATACCGTTGCGAACCCGGGCGATTCCGCAGCGAATGAAATTCCGGCCTGGGCGCGGGAACCTGCCGTCGATGCCGCGTCAGCAAGCGCTGTCGATGCCGCGCCAGTCGATCCGGCAGCACCCGCGCGAGGGAATTCCGCCGATACAGTCGCACCGGCGCCAGCCAGGACTGTAACGGTCGAAAGACGCCGTCCAACCATCGATGCCAGACAAGAAAAAATCACCGCGCAGAAGATCGCGCCGGCGCGCGCGAAAGACAATCCGCCGCGTCCGGGCGTGCGCGTGCACAGCTCCCCGTCGAATAGCGTGATCGACGCGGTTCGGGCGCAATCTGCGTCTTCGGGGGCGTTGTACCGGGATTCGAGCAAAACATCCGCGCAAAACCGCAACAAGGCGCCGGTGCGCACTGCGAGCAACGACAGAAATGCTGGCGGCGGGGGCGGCCCATCGCCCAGCATCTTCATACACATGCGGGACCAGAGCCAGCTCGCGCAAACCATGCGCCTGAAGCGGCGGCTGGAAGCGAACGGCATCGTCGTATCGGGAATCAAGACCGTCACGCGTGGGCCGGACGATGCGGATTTGCGCTATTTCCGCCGCAACGAGCGCGGCGAGGCGAGGCAAATGGTCAACCTGTTGCAAAGCTTCAATGTGCCAGTCGAAGGGCCGAAATACATCAGCGGCTTCGAATCGACAGCGACGACACGGCAGTATGAGCTCTGGTTTCCCGCCGTAAATTAACAGGCATTGAGAATTTACCGCGCTTTGCCCCAGGCATGTTTACGCGGCGAAGCGCCGCGCGGGTTTACCCTGCTCGAGGTTTTAATCGCGCTCGCCGTGGTGGCAATCGCGCTCGGCGCGGCAGTGCGCGCTGTCGGCGGGGTCACCGATCATGCGCTGGAAGCCAGCGGCCGCATCCTGGCAAGCTGGGTTGCGCAAAACCGGCTGGCCGAACACATTGCGCGGCGCGATTGGCCGGAAGCTGGCGAGAAGCGCGGCACAGTCGAGCAGGGCGCGCGCGATTGGCTTTGGCGGGAAAAAG
This sequence comes from Burkholderiales bacterium, assembly GCA_013695435.1. Classification (NCBI taxonomy): domain Bacteria; kingdom Pseudomonadati; phylum Pseudomonadota; class Betaproteobacteria; order Burkholderiales; species Burkholderiales bacterium. The sequence goes on from JACDAM010000029.1 coordinate 13,866, forward strand.
TCAGCGAGACGCCGAATCCCGGCTTTCGCCGCATCGAAATCAAGGTCGGCGCCGACGGCGATGACGAAGAATACGTGCTCGCGCGCCTGATCGGCTATCTGGCCAATCCGGCCAACAATCCCCCCGAGAATCCCGCGAACCCGCCGAATAATCCGGACGCGAATTCGCCGGATAGCCCTGCCGGCAACCCGCCGAATAATCCGGACGGCAAGGCTCCCGGTAGTCCCGCCGGCAATCCCTCCGGCACTCCCGCGAATAATCCAGCCGGAAGCACATCCGGCAATCGATCATGAGTTCCGCGGATCATCGCTTGCAGAGGCGCCTTCCTGCCGGCTTCACGCTGATGGAAGTGCTGATCGCTCTGGTTATCATGGCGCTGATGTCGGGGATGGCTTTTCGCGGTCTGAGTGCTGTGCTCGACAGCCGCGAACGGCTGGCCGCGGAAAACCGCAAATGGCGCGATATCGCGCTGCTTTTCACGCGCTTCGAGCAGGACCTGACGGCGGCCGTGAACCGGCGAATCCGTGACACCAACAACCTTGTCATTCCGGCTTTCGTCGGCAAGACCGACCCGGTCGGCGCGTACGATGCGCATCTGTATTTCAGCCGTATGGGGGCAGGCGATCAGACCGGCGCCATGTCCGATATCCAGCGCGTCGGTTTCCGCTATCGGGAAGGCGCGATCGAGCAATTGCTGTGGCCGGTGCTCGATCAGGCGCCGCGCAGCAAGCCGGCCGTGATCGAACTGATGCGCGGGGTCAAGGAATTCGAGGTGCGCTATCTGGATCGAACCGGGACCCTGCAAACGCGCTGGCCAGTCACGGCGCAGGCCAATCCGATGCCGACCGCCGTGCAGATCATCGTCGGGCTGGCTTCCGGTGAACGCTTCACACGGATTTTCCTGCTGCCATGATGGGCGCGTTCAGCCTCCCTGCCGCACCGCGCCGGCAACGCGGCATCGCCGTCGTCATGGCCATCCTGATCGCGGCGCTGGCGGCGAGCGTCGCATCGTTCATGATGTGGCAGCAGCAGGTGTGGGCGCGTCAGGTCGAGAATCTGACCTCGCTGGCGCAGGCGAGCGCAGTCAGTCAGGCGGCGCTGGAATGGACGCGGATGATCCTCGCCGAGGACCTGAAAAGCGGCGATATCGATCATCCCGGCGAAATCTGGGCGACGGTCGTGCCGGCGCTACCGGTCGAAGGCGGGAGCATCGCATTGGCCTTGACCGACCAGCAGGGTTTGTTCAATCTGAACAATCTGGTCCGCAACGAGAAGCCCAGCGAGGGCGACATCGAAGCATTCCAACGTCTGCTGATAGCACTCGACTTGAAGCCCGACCTAGCCAACGCCGTTGTCGACTGGATCGATCTCGATAGCGAGGCGATGAGTTCCGGCGGCGCCGAAGACCTCGATTACCTCGCCATGCAGCCGCCTTATCGTGCTGCCAACCAGCCGCTGCTCGATGTCAACGGGCTGATTCGGGTCAGGGGATTCGACGCCGAAGCGGTCGCGCGTCTGCGGCCATTCGTGACGGCGCTGCCGACACCAACGCCCCTCAACGTGAACACGGCGCCGCCGCAAGTGCTGGCGGCGGTATTCGAAGGCTTGACCGTAGATGCCGCGAAATCGCTGGTGGTCAGAGAAGGCAAGTACTACAAAGACAAAACCGAATTCCGCGACCGCATGCCGAAGGGCGGCGCCACGGTGTCCGATCAGACCTTCGGCCTCGGCAGTCAATATTTTCTGGTGACCGGAATCATGCGTTTTGGCCGCGTCCAGATCATCAATCGTGCGCTCTTGGCGCGCTCCGGCGACAGGATCAATGTGATCTGGCGCAAGCACGGAGACTCCTGATTTGTCTACCCTGCAGGTTTATGTCAACGAGCGCCTGGGAGCATTGGCCGACGACGAAACGGTCGCGTGTCCGTGGCTGCTGCGCGATGCGCGCGGCGCGATCAGCCGGGCCGGCGACAATCCGTTGCGCGATATGCCGGCCGCCGACCGCTGCGAACTGGTGGCGCCGGCAAGCCGTGTCCTGCTGACCCAGATCACGTTGCCGACAGGGAACCGGCAAAGGCTGCGGCGCCTGCTGCCGTTCGCCGTCGAAGACCGGGTGATGACCGAGCCGGAGAAAATCCACGCCATCGCCGGCTCGCGCCAGGCCGACGGACAAACCGCCGTCGCCGTAGTCGACAAAGCCTGGCTCGCCGCGGTGCTCGCGCAATTCCGCAACGCGCGGCTGAAGCCGCAGGCGATGTGGGTCGAAACGCTGTTGCCGGCATTGGCGCCGGAAAGCTGGAGCATCGTATGGAAGGGCGGCGAAGGCTTTCTGCGCAGCGGCCTAGCCTCTGGTGTTTTCCTCGATGGTGGGGTGGGTGGCGAGCCGCCGATCGGCTTGCTGCTGGCGCTGCAAGAGGCGCGCGCAGCCATCACAAGCGCCGCAAACCCCGCGAACGCCGCGCCTGCGCAACTAATCGTGCGGCCGGCGCGCGGCGCCGTTCTGCCCGATATTCAACAGTGGGCCGATGCGTTGCAGATCGATGTAGTGGCCGGCGAACGCTGGGACTGGTTCGAGCGCATCGATCGATTGGGCGCGGATGACGGCATCAACCTGATGCAGGATGATTTCGCGCCGCGCAGCGCCGCCCGCGACTGGTTGCCGCGTTTGCGCCCGGCGCTTGTGTTGCTCGGACTGATTATCGCCGTGCAGATCGTGGGCGCCGCTGTCGACTGGTTCGCTCTGCACCGCCAGCGAGACGCGCTGCAGGCAACCATCGAGCAGCGCTTCCGCAGCGCTTTTCCGGACGCCAGGGTGGTGGTCGATGCGCCGCTGCAAATGCGCCGCAATCTTGAGGAACTGCGCCGCGGCGCCGGACAGGCGGAGCCCAATGATTTCCTGCCGCTGCTGGCGCGGGCGACGCGGCTCATCGAAGCGTCCGCCAACCATCGCCTGAGTTCGTTGCAGTACGATGCCGGCGAGCTCAAGGTCGACATCCTGCTGCCCGATGCCGAATCCGCCGAAAAGCTGAAGGACGCGCTGCAAGCGCCGAATCTCGCCGTCAGGCTCGAGGCGATCAATCCGAAGCCCGGCGGCGTCGAAGCGCGCTTCGCGCTGTCAAGCGGAGCGAGTTCATGAAGCAAGGCTTTACGGCTTTCTGGCAGCAGCGCGAGCCGCGCGAACGCGCCATTCTCGCCGGCGGCGCGGCACTGCTGTTCGTTGCGCTGTTGTATGCATTCGTTTGGGAGCCGATCACACAGGATCGCAAACGGCTGCAGACGCGCGTCCCGCAATTGATCGCGAGTGCGCGCCAGATCGAACAGGATGCCGCCGAGATCGAACGCCTGAAGGCGTTGCCGCGCGCGCCGGTTTCGGCGCAAGGTTTGCAGAGCGCCATCGAGCAGGCGGCCGTCGCCGGCAACGTGCGCGAAAAGATCACGCGCGTAACCACTGAAAGCAACAATCGCAGCCGCGTTCAGTTCGCCGAGGTCGCTTTCGATCAATGGCTGGCATGGGTGGCAACGCTGCAGAACGAGCAACGTATCCGCGTGGAAGCCGCCCAGGTCGAGGCGCTGGCCGAACCCGGCATGGTCAAGGTCAACGCGGTTTTCGTCAGCGCCCACCCGAAATGACAGCGGCGCTGCCCCAGCGGCGCCGCACCGCTTCGGCGCCCGCCTCGGGCTGGTTCCGCTGGGTGCCCTTACTCGCCGGTCTCCTGATTTACCTGGTGTTCCTGATTGCGACCTTGCCGGCGACCGTTGCCGGGCGGCTCCTGACCGGGTGGACCGACAATACGGTGCGCCTGGATCGTCCACATGGTACGTTCTGGCGCGGCAGCGCCGATGCGCTGATCATTACCCTCGCGCCGCAGCAGAGCTGGCGTCTGGCCGCGATCGATTGGGACGTGGTTATCTGGCGGCTGGTCAAGGGCGAACTCGCCGCCGCTATCCGCATCGCCGACAGCAAGGCGCCGGCGACAGCGACCTTGAGCTATGGCTGGGGCCGCACCCGGCTGCAGAATGCGGAGGCCGCTTTGCCCGCGAACGACACGCTGCTTGCCATCTGGCCGCAGCTCGGGTTGTGGCAGCCCGGTGGACAATTCCGCTTCGCGACCGCCGATTTTTCCTTCAATGCCGGTAAAAAGGCGGCGACCGGCGATGCCGAACTGCGCTGGCTGAACGCATCGACGAGCCTCAGCAAGGTCAACCCGCTCGGCGATTACCGCGCGGCGATCGGTGCGAGCAGCGACAAAGCCGATATGCGCGTGACCACACTGCGCGGCGCGTTGCAAGTCGAAGGCAGCGGCGCGTGGAGCGCGCAGCGCGGCGCAAGTTTCAGCGGCACGGCGCGCGCCGATGCACAGCAGCGCGCGCAGTTGAACGATCTCTTGAAACTGCTCGGCAAGGAACAGGAGCCCGGCGTATTCAGGCTGGCGTTTTCGGGGGGGCCTTAGCCTGTTATCGAAGCTCTGGCTAAGTCCTCCACTCGCCCTTCGATTAACATTCGAGGCAGAATTCGAACTCGTCGACGTGATCGCCCTTTGGGGTGCTCCCTCCCCACTTGCTGGGGAGGGCCCCGCCGACACGTTAGCCGTAGGCCCGCTTGCGGGAGGCGGGGCCAAGGCGCGCTTCCCGCAAACGGCCGCTCGCGGTAACGTGTCCGCGCGCCGGGTTGGGGGAAGGTTTTAAGGCGGCGCCGTCGGCCTTGCGCCTCAAAGAGAGGGAGAAAACAAGACAGCGCGATTTGCACAATGAAAAATAGAACCGGAGCAAGAAAAACCACGCAAGGCAAGGCTGTAAGGGAGACGCTGGTCGAGTGGGTGTTAGCGCTGTCGCTATTGCTGATGCTGGCGATGGCCAGCCAGTATTCGCGCGCGGCAACGCTATCCGCCGGCTTTGCGGAAACGCAGATCGCGAGCGGGTTGTCGAGTCCGACGGCGATGACGTTCGCGCCGGATGGCCGCTTATTCGTGACGACGCAAGGCGGCGAGCTTCGCGTAATCAAGGATGGTCAACTGCTGGCGCAGCCTTTCCTTGCCGTCAGCGTCGATGCCAGCGGTGAGCGCGGTCTTCTCGGCGTTGCGTTCGATCCGGATTTCGCGCGCAACAACTTCGTTTACATCTATTACACGGTGCCGTCGACGCCGGCTGCCGCGACGCACAACCGCGTCAGCCGCTTCGTTGCCAATGGCGATGTCGCGGCGCCAGGCGAAGCCGTCCTCGTCGAGCTCGACAGTTTGTCCGCGGCGACCAATCACAACGGCGGGGCGATCCACTTCGGCGCCGACGGCAAGCTGTATATCGCGACCGGCGAAAATGCCAACCCATCCAACGCACAAACTCTGGCCAACCGGCTCGGTAAGATTCTGCGTATCAATGCTGACGGCACGATCCCGCCCGACAATCCGTTTTTCAACGAGGCTGCCGGTGTCAATCGCGCAATCTGGGCGCTCGGTTTGCGCAATCCGTTCACCTTCGCGTTTCAGCCGGCTGCCAGTGGAGGGGGGCAGCGCATGTTCATCAACGATGTCGGCCAGAGCAGTTTCGAGGAAATCAACGACGGGGTCGCGCGCGCGAATTACGGCTGGCCCGACACCGAAGGGCCGACTGCCGATCCGCGCTTTCGGGCGCCGCTATTCGCTTATGGCACGGGCAACGGACCGACCGAGGGTTGTGCTATTACCGGCGGCGCTTTCTATAATCCGCCGCTCGCGCAATTTCCGGCCAGCTTTACCGGTTTGTACTTTTTTTCCGATTTCTGCAGCGGCTGGATCCGCCAGCTCGATCCGGCCAATCTCGCTACTGCGCCGTTTTTTGCGACCGGCATCGCGTTTCCGGTCGACCTGCAAGTCGGGCCGGATGGCGCGCTGTATTACCTTGCCCGTGGCAACGGCATGGCGGCCGGCAGTGTGTTCAGAATACGGGCGACGACCAACGATCCGCCGACCGTGCAATTCAGCGCTGCCACCTATGCTGTGAACGAAAGCGCCGGCGGCGCGACGATTACCGTTACCCGCAGCGGTCCGACTGCCGGCGTTGCAACGGTCGATTATCGAAGCGCCGATGGTAGCGCCATCGCCGGCTCCGATTACACCGCCTTCAGCGGGACGCTGACTTTCGCGCCCGGCGATGCGGCGCCGAAAACTTTCAGCGTACCGGTCACCAATGATGCGGCGGTAGAAACGGATGAAACGCTGCGCCTGACTCTGAGCCAGGCGAGCGGGGCGGCGATCGGCGAACCGGCCAGCGCGGTGTTGACACTCGTGAACGATGATGCCGCCGAGAGTGGTGGCGGAGGCGGCTGCACGGTCGGCGGCAGCGATGGGCGCGACGCCGGCTTGGCGCTGCTTGTCGTATTCGCGCTGTTCGGGATGCGCCGCGCGCAGCGATCCGCGCGATGCTGTGGCGGAAGGCGCTAATTGAAACGCCTTTGCCTGATCGGACTATGGCTTCCCTTCCTTCTGGCCGCGCCTGCGGAGGGCGCACAGACGGCTGCCCCCTCGCCAGTGGTGTCCGCCAAAATCGCGGTCGCTGCCGCCCCGCGTTTGCACGTCGACGGCAAGCATTTCAAGGACCCGGGCGGTCGCGTCGTCGTCCTGCGCGGCGTATCGCTGATTGAGCTTCACGACGTCACGCTCAAGCGGCCCGGCCCTGAGTTTATGATCGATCTGGTGACCGACCCGGCGCGCGGCTGGCACGCCAGAGTCGTGCGTCTGCCGGTTTTCCCGGGCTATTACCTGCCCGATCCGCAGGGCTACGTGAAAGAATTTCTGGAGCCGGCGGTCGATTACTGCACGGCAAAAGGCCTGTACTGCATCATCGACTGGCATTACGGCGAAAGCCCGTTCGTGCGCGATGAGGAAACCCGCCGCTTCTGGGCCGACGTCGCGCCGCGCTTCAAGGATTATCCGAATGTTTTCTACGAGATTTTCAACGAACCGGTCACGCCGAAGCCGGCCGACGACAAGATCTGGCGCGCGTGGCGATCGCAAGCGCAGCAATGGGTGGATCAGATCCGCGCAGTCGCGCCCGACAACATTCTCCTGATCGGCGGGCCGCATTTTTCGCAGCAGATTGCCGGCGCCGTCGATTATCCGCTGGAAGGGCGCAACCTCGCGTATGTCGGACATGTCTATCCGGGCGGCTCCTACCCGAATTTTCTCGGCTGGAACCGCGGCAACAAAGGCTGGGAAGAAAACATCGGCGTGGTCGCCGACAAATATCCGGTGTTCGTCACGGAATGGGGCTTCGGTTACGTGCACGCCACCAAGGTTAACGGCACCGTCGAGGATTTCGGCGCGCCTTTCCGGAAATGGGCCGAAGAGAAAGGCGTTTCCTGGACTGCCTGGATCGCCGATTACGACTGGTATCCAAGCATGTTCGAGCGCAACTGGCAGCCGACCCGTTTCGGCGCATTCGTGCAGGCGTGGCTGGCGAGCAAGAAGGCTGAACCCATCGGTGGGCGCTAGCGCGTCAAGGGCGAGGGTTGGACAGGGAATCAAGATTCCCTGTCTGGTATAAAATCATGAGCGCGCTGTGAAAGGCATCAGCAACGCATTACCCTAACTCAAAAAGGACGAATAAGAGCGAGCCGGCGAATGAACCACACAAACAGTTTGCAACGGACTTTGGCATCTTTTACCCGATCGGTTATCTGGTGGCCGCGTTTCAAAACAAGGACGATGCAGAGCAGGTGCAGCGAGATCTGGCGACAGGGGGATATGAGCCGCACGATTGCATCCTGCGCACGGACGAAGAAGTCGCTGCCGCGGCCGAGCGCAATCTCGACGAAAATACCGGCTTCCTAGCGCGATTGAGCAAGAGTGACGAGGCCGTGCAAATCCATCTGGATGCGGCAAAACAAGGCGCGGCGTTTTTGCTTATCTATGCGCCCGGCGATACCGATGCGGCGCGCGCGATGAACGTCATTCGCCGTGTGCCGTTCGAGTTCGCTCACCGCTACCACCGCCTCGCGATCGAAGACCTGAAATGATCGGCGCCCAATCGCACGCGCCCTTGACAGCTAATGCATGCGCTGTGAGCCGCACCTCGCTATCGATCGCGCGTCAGCGGTACGAAGCGGACGGGCAGAATCGGTGTTTGACTGATCGTGCCATCGGCGTTTTTTTCGACGACCACAAGCTGCTGCTCCATGAACGGCGCGCCGACCGGTATCACCATGCGCGCGCCGGGCTTGAGTTGGTCGAGCAGGGCCGGCGGAATATGGTCGGCGACGGCGGTGACGATAATGGCATCGAACGGCCCGTGCTCGGGCCAGCCCTTGTAGCCATCGCCGATGCGCGTAAAGACATGCCGGTAGCTTTCCAGATTTTCCGCGGCCTCGCGGCCGAGGGAGGCGACGATCTCTATCGTATAAACCCGCGCGACCAGCTCGGCCAGGATGGCCGCTTGATAGCCGGAGCCGGTACCGATTTCGAGAACGGTATCATCGGATTCGAGATCGAGCAGATCGGTCATCAGCGCTACGATATAAGGCTGCGAAATGGTCTGCCCCTCGCCGATCGATAGCGGCCGGTTCTTGTAGGCGCTCTCGCGTTGCCCGGCGGGAACGAATTCGTGACGCGGAACTTTCGCCATCGCCGCCATGACGCGCGGATCCAGTTTGGCCCGGCCGGTTTCCGCGCGCGTCAGGGTGACGAGAGCTTCGATATCCTCGAGCATTGCCCGCCGCGGTTCGGCGAATTCGTCGTCCGCAAAAGCGCTCGTTTGTTGCGCGAATGCGAACACGAAAGAGGCAAGGCGAAGGATGCGCAGCATGGTCGGCGGTCCGGGTAGCGTTAAAATCTTTTTAGACGAAGCGAGGGCGGATGGTTGCTGTCAGTGTTCGATTTTACGCGGAACTGAACGACTTTTTGCCGCCCGTGCGCCGACAAAACCGCTTTGCCTATCAGTGCGCGCATGACGTGACCATCAAGAATGCAATCGAAAGCTGCGGCGTGCCGCACACCGAGGTCGACCTCGTGCTGGTCAATGGCCTGTCGGTCGATTTCTCAGAGCGGGTGCGCGATGGCGATGAAATCAGTGCATACCCGGCTTTCCATGCGCTCGCCCCGGCAATTGCGCAACTGCAAAAGTTGCGACCGGGGATTGCCGGCGAGCCGTGTTTCATCGCCGATGCCCATCTCGGCGGCCTTGCCCGCTTGCTCCGCATGCTGGGTTTCGACACGCTGTATCGCAATACCTTTGCCGATCGTGAAATCGCCGGCCTCGCTGCGTCCGGACAGCGCATCGTGCTGACTCGCGACCGCGATCTGCTCATGCACCGCGCCATCGTCCACGGTTATTTCGTGCGGGATGAGCGGCCGCGCGCGCAGATCAGCGATGTGATCCGGCGCTTCGATCTGGCCGGGCGGCTACGCCCGTTCAGTCGTTGCCTGCGCTGCAATAGCAAGCTGCAACCGGCCAGCAAGGACGCCGTGCGGGACAGATTGCCGGCGAGGACTGCGGTCACCTTCAACGAATTCTGGAGTTGCCCCTGCTGCGCGCGGATTTACTGGAAAGGCTCGCACTGGCACAGGATGTCGCGCTTCGCGGCGGAATCGGCAGCTTCGAATCCCGCAACGACGATGCACTGATGTGCGCGCCCGCGGCTCAAGCAGACCATAGCGGCGCCTCGTCCATTAACGCGATCTGCTCGCGCAATTCGAGAATCCGGTCCTGCCAGTAGCGCTGTGTGTTGAACCACGGGAAGGCGGCAGGGAACGCCGGATCGTGCCAGCGGCGCGCGAGCCACGCCGAGTAATGGATCAAGCGCAAGGTGCGCAGCGCTTCGATCAGATGCAGTTCGCGCGTTTCGAACTCGCAGAAATCTTCGTAGCCCGCTAGCAGATCCGCAAGTTGCCGCGCCATTTCGGCGCGCTCGCCGGACAGCAGCATCCACAAATCCTGAACCGCCGGCCCCGTGCGGCTGTCGTCGAAATCGACAAAGTGCGGTCCGTCATCGGTCCACAGCACGTTGCCGATATGACAATCGCCGTGCAGCCGCAAAGACTTCACGGCGCCGGCGCGCTCATAGCAACGCTGCACTCCCGCCAGCGCCAGGGCGACGACGCTGCGATACGCATCGGCGAGATCGGCGGGGATGAAATCGTGCGCCAGCAGAAAATCGCGCGGCTCTTCGCCGAACGTAGCCTGGTCGAGAGCCGGTCGATGCCGAAACGATTGCAGAGCGCCGATCGCGTGAATGCGGCCGATGAAACGGCCCATCCATTCGCGCGTATCGCGAGCGTCGAGTTCGGGCGCCCGCCCGCCGTGCTTGCGGAACACAGCGAAGCGGAATCCGTTGAACACGTGCAGCGTCGCGCCATCGGCGAGCGGCAGCGCCGCGACCACCGGAATCTCGCGCTCGGCGAGCTCCTGCACGAACGCATGTTCTTCGAGAATCGCGGCATCGCTCCAGCGCTCTGGCCGGTAAAACTTGGCCACCAGCGGCGGGCCATCCTCCATGCCGACCTGATAAACGCGATTCTCGTAACTGTTGAGCGCAAGCAGGCGTCCGTCGCTGCGAAAGCCGACGCTATCGAGGGCATTCAGCACGCAGTCGGGAGTCAGGGCGGAGTAGGGCGCTGCGGTCCGGGCGATCTCGCTTGTCATGGCTGGATTGTACGGGCGTTCGCCCGAACCTGTAGCGCGCTGACCGCAGCGGGTGAAAACGCCTCTTTTTAAAGTGCCGTTCGCCCCGATTTAGCTTGCCCTCGAAAGTACCAGGCCCTAATCGGGGGGCATTTCGAGGGCAAGCTCTGAGGTCGTCGAAGGGCGGTTGAGTGCAATCGCCCGCCTTCCCATGCCGTTCACGCCATGCGCAAGCGTATTGCGCGTCTGGCCGACAATGCTGCGATGAAAAACAGAACCGGCACCGCGGCTTCAAGCCCCTCTTCGAGCGCCTGGGTGTGGCGGCGCACGATGACGGGCAATTTCACCGGCCACGATTCTTCGATGACGGCCGGCGCGCGATCGAGTGTCTTGCTCAATACCAGTACGACGAATGCAAGC